>NZ_PJAP01000419.1:0-5045 GCF_002836795.1 Shewanella sp. 11B5
TTGGCGTAAACCTAATTTACCTGGAAATGGGGCTTTAATTGCGCGGTCTTCGAGTGCAGCTTTAGCCTGAGCCACTTCTGCACGAGTGGTATCAATTAAACTTTGTAAACGGTCGCGCTCTAATTCTGCAATCGTTTTGCTGGTAACCAATGATCGGATACGATCTAATTCGCGGAGGTTTTCAACTAACTTAATTTCGGTAACGGCTACTTTGGCTTTATGTTCGTCATTTCTGAGTTGTACTAATAGCGCGCCTTTTTTAACTAAATCGCCATCATTGAAATTAATACTGGTGACAATTTCAGTAACTTTAGAGGTAACGATAATAGACTCATAGGCTTTACCCGTACCTAATGCTTCGACTTCATCACGAATAGGCATAATAGCCACCTTGGCAACCACCACATTAGGTATTGGCCTAGGACGTTGAACTATCGCTTCTTTAGGAGCCAGTAAATAGTAAGCCGACAGTGCCGCTAGCACTATGGCAATCAGTACGATTATCTTTTTCATTTCGAGTCCGTAACCATCAAAGGTTGAATGAATTATATCTATGATTTTTTTATCTAAAGTAATTGTACTTCGCAATACATTCACATCAAGTTGTTTTACTTTTGCTTACAAATTACGAACAGATTAAACAAATAGTTCACCCGCGCTAAATATGCATTTAATTCACATTATTAGCATAATTTATGCATACTTTATTAGCTTTACTCATTATTTGAATATTTAAACAATGGACATCCAAACTGTTCGACACATGCTGTGACAAATCGTGTTGGGCTTAAGATTCCGTCGCTGCTCAGATTAAGAGTGTTCACTGTTGAAATGGGCATTGCCTAATATTGTGATTACTCAACAATGAAGTCAGTATGTTAGGGATACTACTTGTAAAAGGTTAATTCAAACTGAGTTGATAGGAGCTGAATAGCGTCCTATTGAATAGCATAAAAATTAATGTTTATACTATTGTTGTTTACCAGTGAACAAAATAAAAAGAGACGCTCGATGCGTCTCTTTCATGCTTAATAACTTAATTATAAACCTTAGCGAACTTTACGGTCTTCTTGCATTAAGTCAGAGATAATCTTGTACACTTCGGTAATAGACTCATCCGATAATGGCTTGTCTTCTACATCATGTAACAATATTTTAGTCTGATTAACATCATCAGTTTCTTTAAGCAGTAAACGATAATTGCCTTTTTTCAATGACAACTTTTCTTCGCTCCACAAAGAGCTCCAGAAACCACCGCTTTCTTCTAAATTAATATAAAACAGGCCTTTGCTGTTATCAGTATCAACAACATCAAAACCCATTTCCGGTAATACTAAGCGTAAACGCTCCCATACCGACTTATAATTTGCTTCGGCCAACCAATAAGCAGATTCAGTAGCATTAGTCACTAAATCAACTTTAATACCAAGGCTTTGCTCAATACGTGCAGCACGGATAGCTTGATCACGTTTAATGCTCATATAAGCAATAGCATTGTTAAGCATATCAGTGGTGTAACGACGTTTGTCTTCACCGCTTAATAAGATTTTTTGATCTTTATCATCGTAAAACTCTTGATGCTCAACTAAATCAATTGACACAGAACCAGAGCGACCATGTGGCTTCACATCCACTTGGTAACGGTAACGTTGACGCAGTTGATAAACTTTGTCACTGCCCCACCAATTAGATTCGATGATTTCATCATTTTCAATCCAATCAGTTTCAATAAAGCCAGCGGTAAGATCTTCGCTACGAACAGCTATATTATTTTTGTTTAGATAGCCATTGATGACATCAAAGATTTCTTGTTTTAAATCAGTAGTGCTTTCAATCGATTCAATCACGACACGAATACTATCACTGCTTTCTTCGATGTGTGTGCCTTCAGCCATTGGCAATACTTGTAATGGCGCACGAATATCAAGATTCTTGCCTACAAGCTGCTTATTTACGTTATTACCTACAACAGGAATGTCATATTCTTTGCTGTAAGTAGGCGTATTCAAGCCCTGTGGGATCGTCAATAATGGCGTTGTTTCAGCATTAACGAAATCATCATTACCATTGGCCTGACGGCGATCTAATGGCGTACTGCAGGCTGAAACAGCTGCAACAAGGAGTAACGGAGTGACTTTCTTTAACATGAATTTATTTTACCTCAATATGAGCTTGTTTCATTGTTTCTATTAACAGACCATGAAACTGCTCAGAAAGTTCAGTTAAAGGTAAACGAATATGACCATTAGCTATCAAACCCATTCTATGAACAGCCCATTTCACTGGAATTGGGTTGGCTTCACAAAATAACGAGCGATAAATACCCGTTAATGGTTGATCGATTGTTTCAGCTAATTGTGCATTTTTGGCTAACGCAGCATCACACATGGCTTTAAACGCATGTGGAACGATATTATTTGCAACTGAGATAACACCATTACCACCGAGTAATAAAAACTCACGTGCGGTGGCATCGTCACCGCTGTAAAGTAAGAAATCTTCACCACACAGTTCACGCAAACGTGCAACGCGGCTTAAATCACCCGTGGCTTCTTTTACACCAATAATATTACTGACACTTGATAATTCAGCCACAGTTTCTGGTTTCATATCAACAGCAGTACGACCTGGCACATTATAAAGAATTTGAGGAATGTCAGTACTTGCAGCAACGGCCGTATAATGGGCAATTAATCCCTTAGGCGTTGGTTTATTGTAATAAGGGGTTACGCCAAGCATGGCGACAACACCTGATTTTTGCATTGATTTGGTTAATTCGATTGCTTCTGCAGTGGCATTGGCGCCATTACCACCAATGACAGGAATACGACCTGATGCAAACTTAACAGTTTGGCAAACAACGGCCGCATGTTCTGTCATAGGCAAAGTTGCAGACTCGCCTGTAGTACCGACCGCGACTATGGCATCAGTACCTTGTTCAATATGGAACTCAACAAGTCGTTCAAGACTTGCATAATCTACTGTGCCATCACTATTCATTGGTGTGATTAAGGCTACGATGCTTCCGTTTATCATCTATCTTCCCCACGGTTTCAGGATTCGCTATGTTACTGATGCCAACCACTAATGACAAGCTCTTCGGTAACCATAATCTGAAATAAGTCATTAATGCTATTTAATGCAGCGTAACCTAGCATCTTTGAAGCCATAGCGCTAAAAAATAATCACATTTATGTGAGTGATATAGGTTACTATATTGAGGTGTTTTAGTGAAAAATGATAGCATTAGCACCCGCACAAAAACTGACATGCTTCGGCATAAGTTTTCGCTCTACGATATCAAAAGTGAGGAAAATCCATGACCAATTATCTGGTCGTTACGGCAATGGGCGCTGACCGTCCAGGATTAGTAAGTCGTTTAGCGCGTTTAGCAAGCGAATGTGATTGCGATATAGTCGACAGTCGTATGGCATTATTTGGTAATGAATTTACCCTAATTATGATGATATCTGGCTCTTGGTCAGCTATAACAAAAATAGAAAGTTTATTACCGGCGCTGAGTGTTGAACTTGAACTCATGACCGTCATGAAGCGAACATCCAAACATACTCCCAAAAACTTTGTTTCTCGTATTGAAGTGATATTCAATGGTGAAGACCAACGCGGAACCATGAAGAGCATTACTCAGTTTTTGGCCGAAAGAGGCCTCGACTTAGCGGCAGTGCGCTCTCACGCTGATGACAACGACAACCTTAAAACTCAGTCTATTTTATTAGCGATCAATATTCCTGATAAAATCAATCTATTGAAACTTGAACAAGGTATTCATGAGCTGGCAGAGTCTATGTCTCTAGAGTGCACAATTAAGCGTATGCAGGGCATTGCAGCGCCATAATAATTACAGTCACCTCTCATTGATGTGAACCTTGTACGTGCTAGTCGCGTAATATCCACATCACATTTGATAAAGGATCAATCATGAACACATTAAACGTTGGTGATACTGCACCAAACTTTACCCTGCAAAACCAAGCAGGCGAAGCGGTATCACTGCAAGACACATTGTCTAAAGGCCCTGTACTAGTGTATTTCTACCCTAAAGCATCAACTCCTGGTTGCACAGTGCAAGCACAAGGCCTGCGCGATATCAAAGCACAACTTGATGGTTTACACGTGACCGTATTTGGCATTAGCCCAGACCCTGTTGCTAAACTGGCTAAGTTTGCCGACAAACAACAGCTCAACTTCGCTTTGCTCAGTGATGAAGACCATGCGGTTGCTGATGGTTTTGGCGTATGGGGACAGAAAAAATTCATGGGTAAAATTTACGATGGCATTCATCGCTTAAGTTTTATAGTGGGTACAGATGGCAAAATCAGCCATGTGTTGAATAAATTCAAAACCAAAGATCACCACGAAGTGGTTCTGGCCACGTTAGCTGAGTAATTGAAGCAAGGTGAACACCTTGCCTATACGCTTATAACGTAATACTAAAAAGGGCTTAGCAATAAATTGCTAAGCCCTTTTTAGTAAGACTATTAAGAAAAATCGTTAACGCCTAAGCGCTAACGTTCACACTATTTTAGTCTCAATACCGTTTTAGAATCTATACCGTTTTAGTGTCGCTTGGCTGCTGTGGCTTTTCTTCATCGGCTGCAGTCTCTGCATCACTCGACTCAGTTGTAGCGCTTGCAGCTTGTTTAGCCTTCTCTTGTGCGGCTAACTCTTTGGCTAACAAAGCAGTTTCTTGCTTAACTAATGCAGCCTCTTCGTCAGCTAATAAGCGGGCTTTTTCTTGTTGCTCAAATTGCGCTAACTCTTCTTCTTTACGACGAGATTTTTCAATGATGCGTTGCTCAGCCTCTTCTGCTTCGCGAACAGCTCTGGCTTCAGCGGCCGCTTTGGCTTCAGCTTCTGCCACTATTTTGGCTTGGCGATCGGCTTCGTCATCTAATGCGCGCTGAATAACCGCTTGGTCTTGCGCTTCTTGTGGCAATAAGCTAATTAACTCTATGCCCACAGGTAGCACAATCGCTTCAACGCCAGATATAACTTTAACCTTGCCTTCTTTGGTTAAGTAAACC
>NZ_PJAP01000420.1:0-5045 GCF_002836795.1 Shewanella sp. 11B5
ACTATCGAATCACCCTATTCAAAAGCAACTTGTCGAAGATATTTATAAAGAGTGGTACAACTTCTTTCAGTCTGAACAAAAACATGACTTTTTGTTCAAGTCTGAAACACACGATGGATTTTTTCCTGCATCGATTTCTGAAACAGCCAAAGGTAACAATGTAAAAGATATCAAAGAATATTATCATGTGTATCCTTGGGGCCGTATTCCTGATTCACTTAGAGCCAATATTCTTGCATATTATGAACATGCCAATACCCTAGCTGCGGAATTACTCAGTTGGATTGAAAAATATACACCGGCAGATGTTGCGGAAAAATATTCTATTCCATTACCAGACATGATTGCTCAAAGCCAACAAACCTTGTTGCGGATTTTACATTATCCACCAATGAAAGGTGATGAAGAAATGGGCGCTATCCGTGCAGCAGCGCATGAGGACATTAACCTCATCACTATATTACCTGCAGCAAATGAACCTGGATTACAAGTGAAAACCAAAACAGGTGAATGGATTGACGTACCTAGCGATTTTGGCAGCATCATTATTAACATCGGTGACATGCTGCAAGAAGCATCTGGTGGTTATTTTCCTTCCACTTCACACAGGGTAATCAATCCTGAAGGGACAGACAAAACCAAATCACGGATTTCATTACCGCTGTTTTTGCACCCTAATCCAGAAGTAGTACTATCAGAGCGTTATACCGCAGACAGCTATTTACAGGAAAGATTACGTGAATTAGGCGTTATTTAAACATTAATGCTTCATTTAACAATGATACTAAGCGCCTTCGGGCGCTTTTTTTATGCATTTAATCTGCTAACGAGGTAGAATATCACTTTTGTATTTATTGTATTTACTCTCCGGTTTATAAGGCAACATCATGGCAATTCAGTGGTATCCAGGACACATGCACAAAGCACGTAAAGAGATCGAGGAGGCAATGCCTCAAGTGGATCTCGTTATTGAAGTGCTCGATGCACGTATTCCATACAGCAGTGAAAATCCGATGGTGTCACAACTACGTGGTGATAAACCCTGCATTAAATTACTGAATAAATCTGATTTAGCCGATCCTAAGGTTACCGCCCAATGGATTGAATACCTAGAACGTGAACAAGGCGTTCAGGCATCAGCAATCACAAGTTTACAACCCAGTATGGTAAAAAGCATTCCTGATCTTTGCCGTAAACTGGTGCCACACCGTGACATCATGGAAAAAGACATTCGCACCATGATCATGGGTATTCCTAACGTCGGTAAATCTACAATTATTAATACCTTAGCGGGTCGCACTATAGCTAAAACGGGTAATGAACCTGCAGTCACAAGACGTCAGCAACGTATTAACTTACGTAATGGAATCGTACTATCGGATACTCCGGGCATTTTATGGCCAAAAGTGGACAACGAAGCCAGTAGCTATCGCCTTGCTGTCACCGGTGCAATTAAAGATACCGCTATGGAATACGAAGATGTGGCAATGTTTGCTGCTGGCTATTTCCTTGAAGCCTATCCTGACGAAATTTGTGAACGTTATAAGCTTCAATCGCTACCAGCCAGCGATATCGAATTACTCGAAGCTATCAGTCGTTCTCGCGGAGCACTTCGCCCTGGCGCCCGAGTTGATTACCATAAAGTATCTGAACTATTACTACATGAATACCGCTCAGGGAAAATCGGACTTTTAAGCCTTGAAACTCCGGCGATGGCTGAAGTAGAAAAAGAGGAAGTTGCACGTAAATTAGCTGAGAAAGAACTCATTAAACAGCAGAAAATAGAGCAAGAGAAACTTAAACGCTCCGGTAAACGTTATAACGATTAAGCCGAACAAAGTCTAGGTCGTCAACATCAATGACGGCCTAGCACTTATCATTCAGAGTGACCTATCATGCTAAGTAGCCTGAATTAAGTAATCATAATTAAGTCGCCTAGATAAGTAGCTTAGTTAAATCCCTTAGTTAATTGATTATATTTCAACGATTAGCTAGTTTAATCGCCAATGCAGCTAAACTGGCTTCAAGTAAATTGATAACCATCTCAAATCCTCTTTCACCACCATAATATGGGTCAGGTACTTCTTCGACTAACGAATCACCATAGCTTAATATCAACTGTAATTTATATCGTAAATGGGCAGGACACCTGTCTTTCAAATCATTTAAATTGGCAAAGTCTGCCGCTAAAATTAAATCGAATCGTTCAAAGTCAGCGTCGATAACCTGCCGAGCTTTCATACCTGAAAAATCAAGTCCGCGCTTGTTGCCAGCAATAATACTGCGACTGTCCGGAGCATGCCCTTGATGATAGGCAATAGTCCCTGCAGAATCGATGTCGAGTTGAAGCGAGTGACGTTTCATTTGTTGCCTAAACACTGCCTCTGCCGTCGGCGAGCGGCAAATATTACCCATACAGACAAACAACACCGAGCGAACATTTAAAAGATATTTATCATCGATCATTGATAACCGCCATTATCTCCAGTTTTATATCATCACTTAATCATATTGCCGATACCTTAACCGGGGTTATGATCATTACCAATTGTAGTTCTACATTTAGTTTTACCATTAATTATACAATGATACGCAACGCAACATGCCAGCAATTTTGAAGCGTTATTGCGGTGGTCTTTGTCGCAGAAAAGTAGCAAATCTTGGCGTCCCTTTTTGAGTTAAGCCTAAATATTGATAAGTAATGGTAGAACCGACTAAAGGTGGATTTTCTCGTTGTTTATCGCTTAAACCACTGCCGATATTAAACACTATCCCCGCAGGTGTTTTTACAATTAACGCACCTAGTTTACCTCGATACTTACCCTTACCTTCTGTATGACCAATCACTACAGCTTCAGCGTCATATTTGGGTTTGAGCTTAACAATATACTCACTGCGGCCGACTGCATAATGCGCTTGCTGATAATGTAACATCAATCCTTCACCACCAGCATTAACGATGGAATCAAGCAATGTAAACAGAGCTTCAGTTGAAGCCACCGGCTCCTGCTTAATGACCTGTAAATGTATGGAGGCCGTTTGTTCTGCCAACATTTTCATCGCTAAGTAGCGTTCAATAAAAGGGCCTGAATGCCGCGGTAAATCAAACATCATAAACTTAACTTCCTGCCACTCTTTATCAGGTACTTGCTGACGTCGAACCAATGCTGAAATATCTTCGAAACGGTTATGACCTAACCAAAGTTCACCATCAATGGCAGTATCAGGAAAACCAAGGGTAAACGACGGAGGTAATGCCACTTTTCGGCCACTGCGAGTCAGCATGTTACTGCCATCCCAGTAGCCTCGAACACCATCAAGCTTCTCGCTGACTAAGTATTCAGTGACATCTATATCTTGTTGATATTTTGTTGCCAACTGAATAGGAGGTATTGATAACACTTCACTCTTTATCGTAAAACAATGCAGTGAAATAATGACCAAAATAAAAAGATACGGTAGCTTACGCATATGCAATCCTTGCTAAAAGTTAAATCCATTTAGTGTTTTTTCATTTTCGTTCAAAAGTTTATTTCAATATCCCGATGATTGTACTCTCTCGGCATCGAGCCACTTCCAAGTAAAACCTCTAAAATACTGCTATAACGCCTATCATCTGTGGATGAATACGACTTTCACCTGTTTAAATGATTCTCAACCCTCTACAGGGTTAGGTGAGCGTAGTACAAACAGAATAATTATCCATTCATTGGTAGGGCTTATATTGATATAAATCGATGCATAATGAGGGCATATACCATCACAACAATAAATATTTGTTTTGTTCTACAGCACATCATAAGACCTAAATTACTGCTGGAAGCATATGAACGGAATGTTACAATCTACGGAATTAACATTAATAAAGATAATGAGTAAAATGAAACCAGAGAACAATCATGGTCTAAAACGCGTGTTTCGAGCGACAGGGTTTTCTATGCAAGGTCTAAAGTCAGCGTGGAAAAACGAAGCGGCATTTAGACAAGAAACCGTGCTTGCTTGCCTAATGTTACCCATTGCTCTGCTACTCAATATAAGTAGTACTGAACGTATTTTGCTTATCATGACAGTATTAATTGTATTGATTGTAGAATTGCTGAACTCCGCTATTGAAGCGGTAGTTGATCGGGTTGGTGATGAGATCCACCCACTCAGTGGTCAGGCAAAAGACATTGCTTCTGCAGCAGTCTTTCTCAGTTTAATATTATGTGCAATCACTTGGGGCATCGTTATTTGGCCATTACTGTTTTAGTAACGGCCAGACGAATATCATTCAGTGCGCTTATCGGTTGTCAGAATTGAAATGGCTTGTTCAATATAAGCAAGTCTTTCATTTTCAGCCCAATATGCAGCATACACATGTCTATGGATACATTTTGCATCATCCACGACATATAAGCTCCCGTTATCTAAATAAGGCTTTATAAGTGCTTCAGGCAAAAATGCACCTCCACCATTATTAAGTATAAAGTCCAATGCCATACGAGCAGAACTTGTGTGTAATACCGGCAAAGGCAACATGGTAAAATCTTGGGCATGAGTGATATTAAAGGCGGTACCCCAGTCTACTTTTATATAAGGTAAAGTAGGTGTTTGTGTAAGCTTAACGCCTGCTTGTTTGGATACTAAATACAATTTTACTTCAGCAAGCTTAACTAATATGACTCCATCAAGCTTTGGAGGGTCAAAAGTAATCGCAATATCTAAAGTTCGTTCAATAAGTTGGCGAGTCATCACCGTTGCAGGTAATACATCAGTTCTTAAAGCCACCCCTTCTAAGCCTAAATGTAATGGCTGCAAGAAACCTTGTAAAAAAGCATCCCAAATATTATCGCCAGCCGACAACGCTAACTGAGCACTGTGTTGCTGATTTAAAATAATATCTTGTTTTGCCCTTTCCCAAGCATTAAGCACTGCCTCAGCATGGCCGAGCATTCTTTCACCAGCAGGTGTTGGTTGAATATTGTTACGTAAGCGTTCAAATAACTCTAAACCCAAAATATTTTCTAACTGCTTTATCCTAAAACTGACAGCACTTCGAGTGA
>NZ_PJAP01000421.1:0-5044 GCF_002836795.1 Shewanella sp. 11B5
GATATTTCAAATACGGTTAATATCATGTTTACTCATCCACTTATTGATGTGCAGTGTGCTCGCTAGTCTCATGCTCCATTGTCATAGGCGGTGCACTGCGAGTGTTCATGCCAGAGTCGTGAAGCATAAAGCTCATGTTGCCTTTCATCTTATGACCGTCATCACCCATGATCATCCAGTTAACCGTGTAATTAGCTGCGCTTAATGCTGGTAGAGCGAATGAAAATGCTGCTTGGCTGGTCGCACTTGAAGGTAATGTTAGCGGTACGCTTTGCTGCTTCTCATCTTGCATTGTTAATTTGACCAAACGTACCGGAGCCGTAAAGGTCATTTCAAGCGTTGTTGGGGCTTGACTTAGCATGGCACCGTTAGCGGGCATAGAACTGCCCAGTCCGACATGAGCAAATGCTGAAGCACTCAGGAATAGACCTGTTACGACTAAAACGTTGTTAAATAATTTCATGATATTTCCTTTTATATTGTTTTTAACGATCGAAAAACGGTTTACATAAATGATTAAATATTGGCTTAGCTAACATCTTGGCGCCAAGCTTATAACTCAGTGTACGAACGAGATCTTAGAACCACGCGCTAAAACCAATAACAAACTGGGTTTCTTGTGTATCTTCCCCTTCACTTCGGGCGTAATCGGCGGTATTACCGAGCTTCTGACGCCAATCCACACCGATATAGGGTGCGAACTCTCGAACAATCTCGTATCTCAATCGCAGCCCAGCACTCACGTCAGATAAGCCTGAGCCTATTCCAAGTTCAGCATCGTCCTTACCAAATAAATTAACTTCTACTTCAGGTGTTAATATCCACTTTTGAGTGATTAACAGTTCATATTCTGCACTCAAACGCATAGCCGTACGGCCTTGTTCACCGATGAATAAAGCCGCGTCAATATCAAAAAAATATGGCGCTAACCCTTGAACCCCAATCACAGCCCAATTACGGTTCGGAGTCGGTTTGATATCGGTTTTAATACCGAATTGTACATCCCAGTATGGTGCGATGGGCTTACTGTAAAGAGCCTGAATTTCAAGATCTTGCTTATCACTATTTGAATATTCACCTTCAGTTTTAAGCCACAACTTATTCAAATCGTAACCTAACCAGGCTTGTGCACTAAACTGGGTAGGATCTTGCGGATCCACGCCTTTTTCAAATTGATCCAGCATGACTTTTGTTAATAGAGGGTCATCATTACCGCCGGCAAACACAGCTGAGCTAGTCAATGTGGCGCTCAGACTCAACAGTCCCAAGGCCATTAAATTCGTTTTATTCATCTGTATTCCCCTTATTTCACCACGACTTTTCTGAACATGCCTGGCATGTGGAATAACAAGTGGCAATGATATGCCCATTGCCCTTTTGCATCGGCGGTGACTAAGTAACTGATCTTAGAGCCCGGCTGAACTAATACCGTGTGCTTACGGGGAATAAAATCAGCATCGCCTGTCTCTAACTCACTCCACATACCATGCAAATGCATAGGGTGAGTCATCATAGTGTCGTTCACTAAGGTGATCCGCAGTCTTTCTCCGTATTCAAACTCTAATGGCGCGGCGTCCATAAATTTCACCCCATTCACAGACCACATATATCGGTTCATATTGCCGGTTAAATGCAGTTGAATTTCGCGGCTAGGTTGGCGTGTGTCATAGGTAGGATGTAAGCCTTTAATATCACCATAGGTTAATACTTTGCGATTGAATTGCTGTTGATGGTCACGCAGCCCAATCCCGGGATCGTGTAAACCACTTTTTGGCGCATCGGCACGCATATCCACTTGTGGGCCGAACTCGGTGTCAATGTGCTTAATTTCATTGTTACTGCCAAAGCCTGCAAGCCCTAGTCCTGAGACTGTCGCTTTCGTAGCGTCCATGGTCATCTTGCTGTGATCCATGCCAGGCATATCACCGCCGTCCATGGCCATTTTGCTGTGATCCATGCCAGGCATATCACCGCCACCCATAGCCATCTTGCTGTGATCCATGCCAGGCATATCACCGCCGTCCATAGCCATCTTGCTGTGGTCCATGCCAGGCATATCACCGCCACTCATAGCCATTTTGCCATGATCCATGCTTGACATATCACCGCCGCCCATAGCCATCTTGCTATGATCCATGCCTGACATATCACCGCCACCCATGTCCATTTTGCTATGATCCATACCGCTCATATCCATGTCACTCATATCCATGCCCATATCACTGTGGCCAAGGACAGGCCTTGGATCCATTGGGGGAATAGGAGCATGTAAACTGGCATCTGAGGTAAGGTTACCTACCGTAAAGCCGGTGCGGTCGATACTCTGAGCAAAAATGCAATAGGCATTATCAACCTCTGGCTCAATAACCACATCATAGGTTTCAGCAACACCTATTCGAAATTCATCCACAGAAACCGGTTGAATGTTCTGACCATCACTGGCAACAACAGTCATTTTGAGACCCGGTATACGCACATCAAATATGGTCATCGCAGAACTATTTATAAAGCGTAAGCGCACCTTCTCATCTTGTTTAAACAACCCTTGCCAGCCCTGTTGCGGTGGATTGCCATTCATTAAATAAGTGTAAGTTGAGCCGGTCACATCAGAAATGTCGCTGTCACTCATGCGTGCGTTATTCCACATCGAACGAGCGTTCCACGTATTGGTTAAGCCATTTTTATTCACGTCAGAGAAAAAATCCATTACCGTACGCTCACGGTAATTATAGTAGTCGGCTTGCTTCTTTAATTTGGCATAAATGTTTTCAGGGGCTTCGTCAGACCAATCAGACAGCATGATCACATAGTCACGGTCATATATGACCGGATCGGGGGTCGCTGGATCAATCACAATAGCGCCGAATAAACCGGTTTGTTCTTGATAGCCTGAATGACTGTGATACCAATATGTGCCACTTTGCTGGACGGTAAATTGATACTCAAATGTTTCACCGGGTTTAATACCATCAAAGCTAAAGCCAGGCACACCGTCCATTTCGGTGGGTAAAATAATACCGTGCCAGTGAATAGAACTATCATGGTCGAGATTATTTTTTACTCTTAAGGTGACTGTTTCACCTTCTTTCCAACGTAATAACGGCGCGGGCAGTAATTGGTTTACCACAGTAGCTCGAGCAGATTTCCCGGTAAAATTAACCATTTTATAGTCAATTGATAAGTCGAACACTTTGCCAGAAAGCTGGCTCAACGATTGGCTTAACGCATTGGCAACGGCATTTTTAGGGAAAGGGATCGACATCAATGCCAACATGGCGGATGCACCAAACACAAAACGGCGTCGGCTGTTGTTGAGTTCACTGTTTGTCGTTTGAATCATGGGTTTTATCATGTATTGCGATTTCATTGCACAGACTCCTCAAGCGAGTTCACTTGGGCGTAAACCTGGCTACTGCCATCATTTTTCAACAGTAATACTTGGTATGGCATAAATTTATCTTGGTACTCCATACCAGGGCTGCCCACAGGCATAGCGGGTACGGTTAGGCCGATAGCATCTTTAGGGGGGGTGGCTAAAAAACGACTAATGAATTTTGCAGGGATATGCCCTTCAAACACATAACCTTGAGATGACACTGCGGTATGGCAAGATTGCATTGAAGCAGGAATCCCCTTTGACTGTTTAAACTCATAAAGGTTGTTAATATTGTGGGCATTAACACTAAATCCACGCTCACGAATATGCGTTAGCCATTTCTCACAACAGCCACAATTGGCATCTTTATAAACAGTGAATAATGGCGCCGTAGTGCCGGGCTCTGCTGCATGGGCAGGTAACATCCCTCCCATAATTTGCAGAATAAAAATAGTACCTATGACACGAAAAAAACGAATAGAATTGCGATATAGAGCAGACATAATATTGCCTCCAAATCAAATTTCGTCACATTAAACAACGCGGTTTAATGTCAGTTTATTAACCGAAAAAGTTAAAAAATTGAAACTACATGATTGGCTAGGACAGTTAGCAAAAAAAAGGCGTAACTGTGCCTATGTTAGGCAAATATTGGAGGACGGTATAAAGATGAAAAATACTGAGGCATTAGTGCTGAGGTAAACATTGTTGCAGAATTAACTAAGCTGACTTCTGATTTAAGCGTTGGCATTGCCATCGTTAAAGCGACGGATAAACATGAGCCGACAGGACAATGGCACGCTTGGGCGCAGCAACTATCATCCGCACCATCGTTCATATCCATGTTCATATTCATTTGCATGCTAGCGTCATGACATGCTTTGCCATTTTCAGCAGGCATATTTGAAGTCGTCATTGAACTCATTGGCATAGTACCAGGCATAATCACAGACGCAAAAGTTTGACCGACAAACGTCAGTAAAACAAACATCATGATTAAATGGACTCTACGCAAAATATATCTCCAATGATTACAAATTAATGATAATAAGAAAAGCTTAGTTTAGCAATGAATATTTTATTAAACATATTACATTAGATAGTTATTAGATCGTCATTCAAATAACTATAATTAAAATTAATTAAATATAAAAATATAACGATGCAGATAGTTTTATCTGCATCGTTTTTTTAATCAACTCAACACTATCGTTCCTCATGTCTCAATTGAGTACGACGCCATAAAAAGAACACAACAGGAACAATTAATAGTGTCAGTATTATTGCACTGACCATTCCGCCTACCATTGGCGCAGCAATTCGACTCATCACCTCGGAACCTGTTCCAGTACCATAAAGGATAGGTAATAATCCAGCTATGATTGCTGCTGCGGTCATCATTACAGGACGTACGCGCATACCTGCACCTTGAATAACAGATTGAGTCAACTTTAGTTCATCAAATTTTTCTAGCTGCTGTGAACTATGATCAATCGCTTCTCTATAGGCTTGGTTTAAATAGACAAGCATAATGACGCCAATTTCGACAGCGACACCCGCCAATGCTATAAAACCTACCCCTACAGCAACTGAAAAATTGAAACCTTGTATATACATTAACCAGATACTACCCACCATGGCAAAAGGCAATGTACCCACAATAATTCC
>NZ_PJAP01000422.1:0-5014 GCF_002836795.1 Shewanella sp. 11B5
TTTCTAGTTTAGGACAACAAGATTTAAGCGACATAGATGAGCTCAATATTGGTATTAATAATAGAGCTTATGTGAGTCAAAATGGCGATGAGTTATCAATCAATGTAAATCAGAGTGGATTCAGTAATCGCTTTAACTCCATACAATTGGGCAATAACAATCAAATATCTTCCACTCAGCAAGGCATTCTCAATGGTGCTGCTGTACTTCAGTCTGGAAGTGATATTGAAGCCAATATTTACCAATCAGGGTTTAATAACCAAGTGATTGCAAGTCAGGTTGGTTTCAATTTATTGATGGACGTTAGCCAAATTGGCATTAGCAACTTAGCTATTATTAACCAGACTGGTAATGATAATACCATTCGGATCCAACAATACGGTTTTGGAAATGCTGTCGGTGTCACTCAATGGGGGACAACACAGAATGTGAACGTAACTCAAAGAAATTAATCTATTCAATCAAATGAAGGGAATACAAAGATGAAATATTCTAAATTAGCTTTATTAATATCTGCTGTTTTATTAACTTCAGTAAGTGCGTATGCAAGTAACAACGAAGCCGATGTTAGTCAAGAAGGAGATCTAAATACTGCAGTGGTTGTTCAACAAAATAATAGTGTTGCTAATGACGCATCTATTGTCCAAATTGGCGATAGTAATCTCTCAACGATTTCACAAGCTGAAACGTCAAACTCCCAAGCTACATCCTATCAAGAGGGGGATGGGAATACATCTTTGATTGATCAACATAATGCAACAAGCACAGCTAATGCATCTGTTGAATCTATTGGTAATGCTAACCAAGCGAATGTCGTACAGGAATTTTTTAACGGTGAGAATGCTCAAGCAATTGTTAACCAAAATGGCAATGGAAACATAGCAACCGTCACTCAAAATGACGGTGACGGTGCACAGTCTACGGTTAATCAAACTGGCAGTGAAGATACCGCCGAAATTTATAATCATTGGTCAGACTTTGCTGATGCAACCATTAATCAATCAGGAAACTCTAACAATAATGCTTATATTCAGCAGGAATCATCAGATGCTGCCAGTGCCACATTAACCCAAACTGGTTCAAATAATATTGGTGATATATTACAAAACACTCAAAATTATGGTGGAGCAACCAGTGACGATACCGTTGCAATATTAGAGCAGGAAGGTAATGACAATATTGGCTTAGTTGAGCAAGCTGGTTTGTCTAATATGGCAAATGTATATCAAAATGGTGAATCACATGATGCACATGTGACTCAAAGTGGCGGTAATAATGACGCTCAAGTTAACCAATACGGTTTGAATCAAACCGCAACGGTATTGCAAATGGACTTTGATCATGTTGCAACCGTCAATCAGTCAAATGAAGGTAATACTGCAACGGTGACTCAAAGTGCGTTAACTCTTGGCAATGGCAATGGTAACGGCAACGGTAATTCAGGTTCTGGTAACAATGCTACTGTTGACCAAGAAGGTATGGGTGATACCGCTACGATTGCGCAAGCTGGTTTCTCAAACGAAGCAATAGTGTTTCAAGGGGCGTTCAGTTATGACAACACGATTGCGATTAACCAATCAGGTCATCATAACTATGCAGGTGCCTCAACTGACTCTGGTGGATTCAGTACCGTTACAGTGAATCAAACTGGGCATCATAATGAAGTTAATAGCCGACCAAATGGTAGTAATTTTTATGGTGAAGGGATCGGTGCTGGTACATGGGGGACGGATAACGTTGTTACCGTTGATCAGAATGGACATCATAATAAAGCCTATGCCGATGCAGCTGATGTTTCAACAATCATTGATATAGATCAGACTGGTCATCATAACGAGGCCTATGCTGAATCTTGGTGGGGTGATACTAACGAAATTGTTATTAGTCAAACAGATGCTATGAACTTCGCAGATGTATACGTTGAAGGGTTAGGTAACAATACTGTTCATGTTACTCAAGCGGATATGCATAATTCAGCGATAGCTACCAGTACAGGTTATGGTAACACTGTGACGATAACTCAAGGTTTGTAGTACATAAGTATAATAAAGGGTGTGTAAGCACCCTTTTGACTAATTGTTAAATGATAAAAGCCTTGCTAATCTTGTTTCACATTGATGCACATTCTGTTTAAAGAGCATCTAGTTCATCTTCACATGGAGTGTAAATGATGTTTAAAGTCGTAAATTGGATGATTGTTTCTCGGTCACAGTTATTGATCGATTTACTTGATTGCCGCTGGCCACAAGAATTTTTAATCAAATTGACTAAAACTCAGCCCAATGGAATGGCAAAAATGTTAGCAAGTGAGCCTATTTCAGTTGTAGTATTTGATTTGTCGACTATTGATTTACAGCAAACTTATCAATTACAACGCCTCATTGAACGCGAATATTGCGCTATTCACACTGTGTTTTTAAATTTTCCTAAGCAGCTTGATACTAAATTTTTAATTCACCCTTCAACAACAATAGGTGTGTTTTATTCTGATGCTAGTTTAGCGGAAATAAGCCAGGGTTTGAATGAAATACTCAAAGGTCGAAGTGTTATGCCGCAAGGCTTGCAACGTTCAATCTTAAACGATGAGCATGACGATGACAGTGAGCAACTGACCATTCGTGAACGTGAAGTATTGCAAACTTTATTGTCTGGTAGCACTAATCTCGATATCGCTAATCAACTCTTTGTCAGTGAATCCACCATTAAAACACATCTATATCGTGCGTTTCGCAAAATTGGTGTGTCGAGTCGTGGTCAAGCCATTGCTTGGGCACAAACTCATATGCATGAGGTGAGAGTGTGAAAAATCTGTCAGTGATACTCATTTGCTTGATTGCGAGTCAGGCAATTTTGTTTAGTGATGCTATCGCTGATGATCGTAAAGATGTTGACGTTAATGTCCCTGAGTTTACTAAAGCTAACATTGCGCCAACCACGGATGACGTAATCCCAGAATCCACCGCCTCAAAAGCTCAAGAGAATTTATTGCATTCAACTGAACCTGTTGTGAGTGTCAGTGATGCAAAACCTAAGCGTGAAGCTGATTTAATTGATGGGTTAATCTTAAATAGAGCCATGACAAGATTTGGCCACCGTTTTTATCGAGAATTTGTTAGCGCTTATCGTGATATCAATGGCATGAGCAACCACTCGGGGCTCACTGTTGTAGAACAAGCCACAGCAAGAAGTGGTAGTAAAATTTTAGTGTTGCATAATCGCAAGCCGGTTTTTGTGACGTTTTTATCCCCAGCATCGCGCAATATTGATGCACAAGCTAACATGGCAGCAAAGCGGGTAAATGCTTCCTTGTTGCAATATCAACGACAGGCAAAATGGGCGGCATTTTCAGACCCCGATCTTGCTCCTGATGAATTTTAGCAGGGAATGCATATGAAAAAATTATTACTAATCTTATCAATAACATCATTTAGTTTTCCCTTAGCCGCGACTCAACTGGTATATACCCCAGTTAATCCTGCGTTTGGGGGCAGTTACCTAAATGGTAGTTATTTGTTGGCGAATGCGTCCGCGCAAAATGATCACCAGTCTAGTTCGGGTTATGTCGCTCCTACTGCACTTGAACGTTTAGCGAGTTCGCTGCAATCGCGCTTAATGAGCCAACTGTTTAATGATGCGGCAAATGGTGGTGAAGGTTATTTAAAAACCGATGACTTTGAAATAAACGTGGTCAATGAAGATGGATCTTTACTGGTTCATATCACTGATTTATTAACCGGCGAGACGACCATCATCGAAGTTGGTGGTATTGTCGGCGCATCAACAGGGGGCTAATCATGAAAAGACTATTGCTTAGCTTATTTATTTTATCTTTGAGCGCATGTTCTTCGATAAAAAGTGAATTCGACGGTATTGAAGCAACCACGAGTTTAATGCCAAAGGGCGATACTTATTATGATTTAGTGAGCTTACCATCACCCCAAGGAAGTATGGTAGCCGCAGTATACGATTTTCGTGATCAAACGGGTCAATACAAACCTATACCTTCAAGTAATTTTTCAACTGCAGTGCCACAATCTGGAACGGCTTTCTTAGCTCAGGCGCTTAACGATTCAGCCTGGTTTGTGCCAGTTGAGCGAGAAGGGTTACAGAATTTACTGACCGAACGAAAAATTGTTCGTGCAGGACTCAATGGTGACGCCAGTAAGCTGCCACAATTAAATAGTGCCCAAATTTTGATGGAAGGTGGCATTGTTGCTTACGACACCAATGTTAAAACCGGTGGTGCAGGCGCTCGTTATTTAGGAATAGGTGCGTCTGGTCAATATCGTGTCGATAGCATAACGGTTAATTTACGCGCGGTCGATATCCGCACAGGCCGATTATTAAGCAGTGTGACAACGACTAAGGCTGTTATTTCAAAAGAAATTACAGCAGGTGTATTTAAATTTATTGATGCGCAAGAATTACTAGAGGCAGAAGCGGGCTACACCTCAAACGAACCTGTGAGTTTGTGTATTGCCGCCGCGATAGAAAGTGCGGTGGTGCATATGATCGCTGATGGTATTTGGAAACGAGCTTGGAATTTACTTGACCCAGCATCTGGGGTAAAAAACTCAACACTACAAAAATATTGGTTAGAAGCACATACCGAAAACCAAGTATTAGAACGGATTAAGCAAAGCTAGTCGTATTGATACATTTGTATAGCAATAGAAAACATCTATAAAAAAGGATATCAAATTGATATCCTTTTTTATTTACAGTTTTGATTGCGGTTTGTGAACAATATTGAAGATATTCAGTAAATTAATTCTCAAAAACAGTGAATTATTAATCCGAATTAACCAAGCCATAATTGTGTTTTAGTCGCATCGTTGATGTTAAGTGAAATCGTGTCTAAAACCGCTTCACTAATCGTTAATGTTCCTTGCATCAATTCATCTCGTCTAAACCAATGCAAAGTGATTTGTTCGCCAAGGGTTCGACTTTGCAGTTGTTGTTCAAATTGACTCGTTACCTGCAAGTTGTCTGCTGCAATTAATAAATCACCCGC
>NZ_PJAP01000423.1:0-5000 GCF_002836795.1 Shewanella sp. 11B5
CATCGGGTGCGAACTGATTATTGATCTCAAGATTACGGCTTTTGACTTTATTTTGCTTTACAAAGTCATAACACACTAAATGGCGCTTTTCATCACGAGTTTTATAAAGCTTTTCATTATGAATTTTACTTGAAGGGTTACACAGTAATACCGGCTTGCCTAGCACTGCACGGGTTTTACCAAATTGATCTTCTATCATAATGGTTTCTTCACGAAGTTTATCTGCTTTTCGCACCCCATAACATTGGAAGTGTTCTCCAGGCATATGGACAGCAACCGGTGTCGCTTCAACGATATCCCCACAGGCAGCGGTAAATACAGAATAGGTTTTTTGGGCTAAATTACTTGTCGACCAAGCCCAGCGGAAATTATTCGCATTGACATTACTGGCTAGAGGGAAGTTCATCGTCCCCCAGGGTGAAGTGCCTCCTGCGACAGAGCCAGGCAACAGGTAAGGTGATTGGCCATTAGCTAACGAGTCCGCAATTAATGTATTAATTTGACTTGCATTAGGTCCGCCGGTTTGTGCCCAACCAGACGATGGCGTCGAAGATTGGTGTGCTTTAAAATGTCCTGAGCCGGTATAAATCGTGCTATCGCCTTTAAAAATAGCCGCCATACCCTGTGACACTTTACCATCCCCCCATGCAATAACACTGACTGAACAGGTTTCTAGTGATTGTGCTGAGTTGTCGATATCGAACTTGAGTGATTCAATTTTTTTCCAATTACTGCCATTCGCACCACGATATACCACAGTAGGTGAACTACCATTACCTGGTGAATGTACCACAATGAAATCATTGTCTGCGGTAATGTTAGCTGTAATCGGGGTTGCTGCGACCATACCTGATGCGCTCATTAGGCACATACTGATTAATGTTTTTTTGAGTATACTCATCCTGACTTTCCTTATTCTGGTTTAGTAAATGTTTGAATCATGCTTAATGACTTAAGCTGAGTTAAAACTAACAGTTAAGATAAAAAAGTCAGCAAAGTTAGAGGGTTAAAAAGGGGGCGTTTTGTGTTTTACCCAAATTTACCCTAGTATTTAGTGGACTATAAAAATGGAAATGCATAGCGTCTAAGATGATGCATTCATTCTAAAAAGGATATTTTATGAAATACATATTACCCCTAGTCACTTTGCTTAGTTGTGTTGGTAGCGCATCAGCGCACCAACTTTCATTTAATGAGCTCACACCAGTCAGCACGGCGATTAAAACCGAAATCACTTTTGAATTGAGCGAGATGGATATGATTAAACAGTATCATTACCGTGCTCAGTACTTTGATATTGAAAAGTGGATGACAAGTAAACAACTGACATTACACAATGATCATGCAACTGCAACAAATGGTGCACCGCAGTCGATGAATACTCGTCAGATGCAGCAACCGGAAGTTGAAATAGATGATTTAGGTGGTTTTCATGGTGTGATAGACCCATTCATGAAGCTACAAGACAATAATGTTAATTCACCCGATCTTAATAGCGTGACAAATCGAATCAATATCGCAGGACTTGTGGCTGTATCGATGTGTAATGCTTACGCTTCGATTAATATCAAAGATCAAAACAATAATCTAATGCCAAAGTTTATTGCACCCAATAGCTTTTTAGTGGGAATAGACCCTGCGACAGCACAACAAAGTGATTATTCGTTATCCGAAGGAATAAAATTTAGTTGTGTGTATAAAAATGTACTCAAGCCAATAGTCAGAGACAGTGTACGCGACATGAAACTACAACAACCATTACTCAAAAAAGGCGGGTAAGCCCGAAAGTAACAGATTACGATGTGCCTAATGACTCGCTCTTGATCACTTGCATTATTTGGTCAAGGTGCGAGGTCAGTAATGTCCTATCATCATTTGACAGGTGGCATTCAGATAAAATGAAGTGACATGTTTTAACCACATTACGCCAGCGTGGATTAGCGGGTAATTTTTTTACCTGTAGGTATTTATCTAAAGAACGTGTTCTTAGACGGCCAGAATCGATTGATATCGTCCAAATTTGGCTTCTGTCGGCTAATTCTACTTTATTAGTTTTAGTGCTTTTCTCCCAAATACTGATGCAATCAATCATAGTATTCACTAATAACTCCGCAAAAGAAGCTGTTAATTCTGAAGGTGATAATGGCGTAGATTCCAGTTGCTGGGCGTCGTCTTGCTCTGCTGTATCGTCATTCGATAATAAAAATAATTGCTGCTTATGTGACTCTATTATGGTCATTAAATGCTGCTGGGCTTTACGTTTTCTATAAATATAAAAGCTCACAATAAAGCCGACTAACAAGCCAACACTGGTGATGCCAAGGATTAAATTAAGTAATTTATCAATTCTTTGGCTCTTCTGTTGGCTGACAATTTGCTCTTCTGCTAACGCTCGTTGTACGCGTTCATTCTCTATATCGCTTTGAATGACTTTAATGTTCTCACTGTATTTTTTCTCCAATAAGGTTTCGTGCAACTGTTGATATTTCTTTAGATAAACCAGGGACTCATAAGGGCGACCATTGTCATAATATAACTCGCTTGCGTAGTGATAAATGTTCATTTTTTGCAATGAATCTTGTTTGGTGTCGCTATAGTCCATTGCGCTTTCAATAAATTTTATTGCCTGAGTCGCATCTTTTTGATGTGTGGCTATTTGGGCTTTTAAATAGAAAATTACGTCATGAAACGAATGGTCATCGCGGGTTAAATATTCCGATAATGTGTTGGCGACATCTAGAGCGGGCGTAAATTCATTAGCATTAATATGGATGGTGGCTACATTAATTAGCGCAGAAAGCCTATCGTCACCGACAAGGTTATCGTTGTAGGCTTCGATGACCTTATTACTGTAGAAGTTTTTCTTATTAAACTGGTTGTTTATATTATATATCTCAGCAAGGTTTCCGTAGAGATGCGACATATAACCGATAACATGAATATCTACATTATGACTTGTGTAGCGTAAGTAATGCTCCAGTGAGAGTTCAAAATAGCGCTGGGATTCTTTAAATTTTTCGAGTTTTTTATAAATCAGACCAAGGTTGTTGAGGGTTATCGCAGTATAAAAGTCATTACCTAAGGCCTCTTTAATCGCTAAACTCTTCTGGTAGTAACTCAATGCTTTGTCATATTGATTCAAATACTGCTCAGTGAGTGCTAAATCGTTATAGCTTTTAGCCAACCAAATATCTGACTCTTGGGTTTTAGCAATGCTAAAAGCTTGTTCAAATAAGGTTTTAGCTTCTTGATAGGACTTTCTATAAAGTTTTTCCGCGGCTTTCTTACGTAACCAAAGATATTGAACATCGACATTTTGAGTAAATGCAGCGCTGTTTTTAACCTCATCAAGCATTTGTTCCGTAGCTACCTTATCACCTAACTCTTGGTAAATATCATATAAGGTTAGTTGTAACTTGGCGGCAACGATGGGGTATTTATCAATGTCTAATATTTTGAATTGTTGGCTGCAAAAGCTCAAGCTGGCTTGGGGGGACACCTGTTTTATCCGGGCTTTACATTGCTCTAATGCTGAACTGGTTTGTTGTTTCGTTTCTTCTTGGGCTGTTAACTTAGCCGTCGTTGCAGGTATATGCATCGAGCATAACGATAACAATACACATAGAAAAACTGCTGTAAGTCCCTTCACTCAACCACCAAGTCCTATCATTAATATCGTTTAAGTCTTATTACACCGTCGAATAGGTGTAATGTCAGTTAACATATTAACAACATAAACCGATAGTCAACGTAAATACAAGAGATAGTAGCGATTGACCATGTGCAGAGCTAAGTAACAGATCTAAAATCGAAGGCTGTATTTTTATTGTTTAATCTTTATACTTCGCGGCTGTTTTGTCTCTATAGAATGTAAAAATGAAAAGTTGGATATTTTTAAGTGTGGCAATTTTAACTGAGGTTGTAGCCACTTCAGCGCTTAAAGCCAGTGATGGATTTTCAAAATTAGCGCCTTCAATTGTAGTTATTGTGGGCTACGTGTTGTCGTTTTATTTTTTATCCTTAGCGCTAAAAGGTATTCCTGTTGGTATTGCTTATGCAACTTGGGCTGGATTGGGCATTGTGTTAATTACAGCTATCGCTTGGGTGATGTATGGGCAAAAACTCGATTTAGGTGCACTGGTGGGTATGACGTTTATTTTAGTCGGTGTCGTTGTGATGAATTTATTCTCAAACGTTACGCCGCATTAATCGTTAACCGAGCTGCGTGGTTTCGTTTCTCTCTTTAATACGGCATTCATTTTTTGTATAGGGGCTAATGCGCCGCTCATTTTTGGGTAACAAAAAAGGGCTTAACAATGATAACCATTGTTAAGCCCTTTTTTCGTATCAGATAGTCACTCAAGTCCAACCGATGAATAAGTGCATCGTTTGGGTTATAAGAGCTATTACCACGCCATGTCTAAAATCTTACGGCTGGTGGCTAAATCGACTTTGCCGCTTTCAGACAGCGCAGTCATACCGTGTGCTTCTAAAGCATCTACTACTAGGCCAAGTTGTTCTTGCGTTACACCGTGATCGCGTAAACGTACTGGTAAACCCACTTGCTTGAAGAAAGCCTCCGTTTTATCAATGGCTTGATCTACACGGCTCGCTTCATCACCTTCAGTGATATCCCAAACACGTGCTGCGTATTGCACTAATTTAGCGTGCTTTTGCTCTTTCAACACACGCCATAATGATGGCAATACAACGGCTAATGTTTGTGCGTGGTCGATATGGAATAGTGCGGTTAGTTCATGACCAATCATGTGAGTAGACCAATCTAACGGCACGCCTGTGCCTATCATGCCATTTAAGGCAGATGTAGCACTCCACATTAAGTTGGCACGGGCATCATAGTTTGTTGGCTCTTCAACAGTGATTGGGCCAATTTCAATGAGGGTACGCATAATACCTTCTGCCATGCGGTCTTGTACGCGGGCATCAACTGGGTAAGTCGCATATTGCTCAAGTACATGTACAAACGCATCGACAACACC
>NZ_PJAP01000424.1:0-4969 GCF_002836795.1 Shewanella sp. 11B5
TTGGTGCTGCACTGTTGCCTGTTTTAAACTTTTCTAATCCCTGACGGATATCACTAATCAACTGATCTTTTTGTACTGAAAAACTGGCCATGATGATGTCTAAATCACCCGAACCATTCTCTAGCAACGCTAATAACCAATGCTCAATCTCAACGCTGAATTGGCTGCGGCTATGGCATACGCTGGCAGCGGTTTCTAAAGATTGTCGACATACTGGATTAAGTTTTCCTACCAATTTACTTAAAGTCATCGCTGACATATTCATAGTCCTTTATTAATTAAATCATTAAGCTTTTTATTTGTTGTCCATTCTCTGCACGGCTCATTAGGCCACAACCTAACCCTAGTCCGATTGCGGACTTTGATAATTGAGCTGTAGGTGCATCTTGTTGTTTTATTTCTAGAAAAATTTTGTATTTCACTGACTGGCCTAAATAGTTTGAGACTAGTTTTTTAAGTGATTGATAACTGGCTGTTCCAGGCATAAAAGCGTTAACCGATGCGCCTTCCTTCGGCTTTATATGAATACTGACACTAGAATTAATATCCCATACCCGGCTGCCTATGCTGGCATCAACACCTAAACGGGCGTATTGCCCTTCTGGCATACTTCGACTCGCCATTCGGGTTTGCTCTGTTTTCGCTAAGGACTGCCAACGCCCTTGAAAGGATAAAATATGTACATTACAGCCAGTAAAATCATTTAACATTCTTCGTAATGACTCAGCACTCGGCGTTTTAGTGTGACAAAAACCTGCGTAATAACGGTTTAATGATTTGTTACCACTAAGCAAACTCAATACATGGGTAAAGCTGTCGGTAACGCCTGTTTCTGGTGATTGATAATTTGCCGAAAAACGATACTTTTCCCATGAACGATAGAATAGTGAGATAAGCCGATGGTTAAATAAATCATAAAAGTCACGCATCCCATTATCTTTAAGTCGCAAGCGCTCTAGTAGCAACTCGGTATAATGTGAAGGCAGTACACCACTGGGTCCGGTTAATCCCATAAATGAAATATGCATATCGGCGGCAACTTTATCAGTTTGACTTGTCGATGTAGACGCTACGTTGCTGATTGCTTGTCCTGGAAAACCAAGATGTTGATCAGACTTAAAACGTAACAACTCTTGGCTTGGAATGGCGTCATAACCCACCTTATAACCTTGCTCTCGCCCTTGAGATAATTGTTGTTGAAACTGATAAACGGCTTGATAAAAGTCATATTCTGATGGCGTATCGATTATCGCTTGTAACTGATTATTCATTACTTGCTGGGTCATAGCAGCGGCCTTTGTCCAGCTCGTGCTGGCCAGGTATAAGCTATCGAATTATGATCTTTAAAGCGCATGCTCAAGCGAGTAAAACTATTGATTGCAGCAAATTGTGCAAAGAAGTGGTCTAAAATAGTGCAAAAGAAAAACACGCCGCTGCCAGAATAATGGTCTTTAATAAAGGTAATTTCAATATGACTGCCACTGCAAAAGCTAATCCTGCCATGCTGGTTAACTCTGGCTGTATCGGGGCTCACTTGAACAGAATGGATATTCTCTATTAAGTTTTTATTTTCTGGTGAACACTTAAAATCGTATAATTTAAGGGTTTCTTTTAAGTTAGACAGTGCATCTTTACCACTAAAACTATCAATAGATAAATGAGTCACTAGCTGCCAGCGCGAAGCATCGCTCAGCGACGCACGTACCGGTAACGTGGGCGCAAGCAAACATTTTACGTGCTTAATAATGTCGGCACGTTCAGGTACGAACATTTTGGGCTCATTAGTACCAAACGGAAGATGTGCCGGCAAATTACGGTTACTGCATTGAGCGGTAATACTTAATATCCAAGCGCCATAGTCGTCTTCGGACTTAAATCCTTTAAAGTTATGATCGACTAACGATAAAAACGATTCAGTGCCTAATTCAGCATAACCACCAGACCAACTAGCAGATTCACGCCTAACATGCCAAAATAAATTATTATGACCTAAATATTGCGGATGTGATTCACCATAAAATGGGGTAACTTCTACCTTATTGTCCTTAGGATCATACGCAATAACATCTTCAATGCTGATAATTTCAGTCACTTCAGAGTCAGAATAACGGGCAGCCAATTTATATTCATACTGAGACGCATCGATGCTCACCGGTTCTAATTTTTGTTCAAACAAATTAATCACCGGCGTACAACCTAACAGAAAATGATTGGCACTAACTTGCTTCTCTAAATCCTGAGAGCCTTCCTTTAAATAAATATAAAGTGAAAACTTATTGTCGATCCCTTGCCAACTGCCATCTAAATCATCGATGTCAAAAAACAAGAATTTTTCTGGGAAAATAAAGTTTTCCAATAATAATCGATAACCAGAACTGGTACGCTGACTGTAAGGTATGACTTGTTGTTCATCTTCAAAGCCAACCGCTTTTAAATGTCTTTTGGTTAAAAACTTACACACAGTTTGCTGCTCATTCACTAAAGCAAAACCGAGGCTGTGTTCAAATAACAATTGATAAAGTTGAAACGTTTGATGATCTTGGCCATTCAAGAAAAAGCGTAATTTATCAATACCGAGGCTTGGCATACTGATTTCGTCAAACTCACAGGCAATATCAAGCTTAATAATAGCCTTAGCACGTTCTGGCCATTGCGGTTCAGGGGCATTAAACGGTGCATTTTGAAACTGGGCTTTTTGCACTTCAATTGGCCATAATTTCATGTCATATGACGTTTGAAAATGGCACGTTTTCATCCCCTCTACCTGAGTGTCTACCTGAGTTGCTCTGGGTAATAACACGCCAGTAGTCGACAAGTTTTCAGTGGTGACTTTGATAACTGACATAGACGGTATTGGCGCTTGGTAATCGGGATATAACTGGCCTAATAACGCCTCGGTTAATTCAGGAAAACTATCGTCAAGTTTTTGCCTAATTTGTGCTGTTAGCAAAGAGAATGCTTCAATTAATCGTGAAACATGAGGATCTTCAACATGTTCATCACTTAAGCGTAAACGCCCGGCCACTTTAGGATATTGCTCAGCAAATTCCGCTCCCATATGACGAATGAAAGCCAGCTCACGATTGTAATATTCCAATAATTCCTGATTCACAGAATTCCCTCATTAACTATCATCGCCAAGTGGACAGGCTCAACTTCCGAGTCAAACGTAATATATTCAGGCTCAGGTTCTGCATACAACAATGCATTAATTTTTAATCTTAAAACCCGATCTAATGGTTGTTCATTATCAACTGTTTCAACCATCACTTCTAAAAATCTCGGTTCGAATCGTTTTATGGTATCGGCAACTTGTTTACATAAAAGTTGACGCCCATCTAAGCTCGCGACTGGCATAGAAGAAAAGTCACGTAAACCATAATTCATCAAAGAATTATCAAGCTCAGTTAAATGATCCGGCCACGTTTGCCATTGCAATTTAGCATTGAGTAGATTTTCTAAATCGCGACGAACATTAGACCTTAACTGACGTAAATTAAGGCCACGATGGCTGTCTTTGACATCTTGCTCATTTGGCGCATCATCTATCAATCTATCTAGAATTGACGCCATTATCGGTTGTTGGTTTTTGCTCAACACAGGGCCTACTGCAACACTGGAGTCGTAACTTTAGTTATTTGATTTAATGCGATAGCATTATCATCGACAAACCACATCTTTAAGCCCTTGCCAGCAACAACATTAGTCGCGATTTCATGCCAATCGGTTTCTCGTCCCAGTTTTTGCGCATCAGTTTCACTGCCACCATAAATCATTGGAATATGCGCTTCACCACTTGGTCCATTTTTAATGGCAAGATCAGCCCGGCGCCAAACCATTTCCAGTAATGAAGTTACAGGTTTAAAATTGATATAATCAATTTCAGATAACTGCGCTAAATAAAAATTGCCGTCAGTACCAAAAATTTCGATGAAACCACCTAAAGTGTCATCTAAATCACGAATTTCTTGATGAGTGATATCATTTAATACTAAGTTTATTTCCGGACGCAGAGTTTCAAGGCTGTTTGCACACTGAGTCACATCATCTTGAGCATCAACCATTGCTAAACGTAATTTCATTAATGCTTCAACGTGCGCATCAGACTCAGCAAAAAGTTGTGGTACAGCTTTGCCCGCCATAAAATCTTGTCGGGCTTGTTCAGCACGGATCAGCTGACGTAAATTTGCTGCGCCAATTAAAAAGTCGGGATGCTTTTGCACTAAAAAGTTTAATTGTTTGTCTGCACGCTCAAGTTCACCATTAATACACAACAACTCAACATGTTGACCTTTTAAGTCAATATTCATCGGGTCGTCTTTTAATTTTGTCTCAACTAACTGAATTGCATCTTGTAGTTGGCCGCTCTGCAGCATTTGTTGAATTTGTTTCATTTGATACCTTTATCTTAATTTCTTGATGTCAGTTCAGTGACCAATTTAATACTGGACACCATCTGATCTAACTGAAAATGAGGTTGTAACTGAATAATCGAATAGAAATGCCCTGGCTTGCCACGCATTTCTTTTACCTGTACTTGGGCACTTCGCAGTGGGTATTTACTTCTTACATCATCTGAAGACACGTCTGAAGCGGTAGTGTATTTATGCAGCCACAGTTGTAGCTCTCGCTGGCAAGCCTCTGCAGAATGAAGTGAACCAATTTTTTCGCGCCCTAGTACTTTGATGTAATGAGCAAAACGTGAAACACACAAAATGTACTGCAACATCGATGATAACTTTGCATTAATACTGTCTTCCAACAATTCATATTTAGGTGGTTTCTGGACAGAAGCATTGCTGTAAAAAACTAAGTGTTCACAACCTAAAACCGGAGATAAAGGAATAAAACCTTGGTCTGAAATAGACTTTTCTGCCCGATCACTGATTAATAAGTCCACCGATGGCTTCATGCGTTTCCGATACAAATCCGGCTCATATTGGCTCACAGCAAGATCGCAAACTAATCC
>NZ_PJAP01000425.1:0-4958 GCF_002836795.1 Shewanella sp. 11B5
CAACCGTGTGCCCATGACACGGTTGCTAATTGCTTATTAGCAAGCACTTTACGCCAATCTGACACTTGATTGTCATACATCGCGTTGTGCCAATCACTTAATGCCACCAGCCCACGTTGCGATAATTGCTCTATTTGAATACTGTCACGAATAACCTGTTTATGTATTTTGATGATGCCATTGAGTAACAGATCGATTTCGCGACTGGATATATGACTGCCAAAATAATTGATACAAATATCGGGTACCAAATGGGCTTCATCAAAAATAACCACATCGGGATCTGGCAATAACTCGGCAAATCCGGTGTCTTTTAGCAATCGGTCAGCAAAAAATAAATGGTGATTAACCACCACCACTTTGGCCTCCATTGCTCTAATACGTGCTTTACGGGTAAAACACACATCATAATGATCGCATTTTTTACCCGTACAGGTTTCTTTAGTGCTCACAACGGTGGGAATAACTTCTGAATGCTCTGCCACCGAGGTTAAATTGCCGATATCGCCATCTTTGCTCAAATGTGCCCATTGGTTAATTTTTAGCAAGTCATCAATATAATATTCGCTAAATTGACTGGCATTTTGCATTTGTTTTTCTAGGCGTAACTGACATAAATAATTGTTACGCCCTTTTAATAATGCAATAGGTACATGTACATCTAACATGGCGAGTAATGCAGGGAGATCTTTAAGAAATAGCTGCTCTTGCAGGTTTTTACTGCCAGTACTCACAACCACTTGTTTACCGCTGAGTAAGGCCGGAATTAAATATGCATAGGTTTTACCCACACCAGTACCAGCTTCTAAAATCAGATTATGCTTTTTAGCAATAGCGTCACTTACCGCAACGGCCATATCTGTCTGACTTTGTCGGTGGTGGTAATGATGCACATGTTTGGCTAACGCGCCGCGATCGCTAAATTCATGGATTACAGATTGGGTAAGTGTAGAGCTCAAAGCATCCTCAAATTATCGTGCTAACGTTGATGTAATGTGGTTTGGGCTATTATGCTTATAACGGCTTCATGTTCCAACTGTTTATCACCAAAAATTGTAAAGGCAGTTGTATTAACAATATCGATGATTTGGCTTATTAGGCCGGAAACAAAAAATGCTGGCCACCAGCGTGACTCAGCATTTTTGACTCGGATAAAATATAATCAATCGTTTATCTTTTAGTTATTCAGATAGCAGGTTTTAAATGTGCTGTTCAGGGGTGAGTTCAAACGCCATTTTTTGATTGGCCGCCTTGTGTTTCACACTCATGCTCATGACTTTTTTAGCCTCGGCTAGGCCAAACAAGTCAAATGACAATATATCGGACATAAAATCACCCGTAAAACATATCTTCTATATCCACATTGCCATTTGATCTTTGGTGGGTTTACTGCCTTTATGGACCACTTTCTCATCAACGACTACCGCTGGCGTACTCATTACGTCATAAGCCATAATTTGCGCCATATCGGTTACTTTTTCGATTTTTATAGCAACACCTTTTTCGTCGGCAACAGCTTGGGCAAGCTCTGCAGTTTCAAGACACTTTTTACAACCAGAACCTAATACTTTAATGATTTTCATTTATTGTTCCTTATGACTAACTCGTAGATGATAGCAACGGAGCAAATGCATTAAATATCCACCCCACTAAAGTGAATGAAACTAATAGCATGCTGAATAATATCGCCAGCAAGCGCCACTGCATCACTTGTTTTAACAAAATAAACTCAGGAAAACTGGCTGCTACGGTACTCATACAAAATGCCAACGTAGTACCAATCGGTAACCCATTAACAATCAGGCTTTCCATAATAGGAATAACGCCTGTCGCATTGGAATAAAGTGGAATACCCAGCAGTACCGCAGCGGGTACAGACCACCATTGTCCGTCGCCCAAATGCGCTTCAATCCAACCATCTGGCACAAAACCATGTAATGCGGCGCCTAACCCCACACCAATAATGACCCATTTCCAGACACGGCCGAATATATCTAGCATTTCAGTTTTGGCAAATTGATGTCTTTGTTGTAACGACATAGTTTGCACATTGGCACTCTCATCAGCCGTATTGCCAACCCCCTTCTGCTGGCCACGCTTTAAGGCTTCGGCCGCAAACGATTGTAGCCAACGTTCAGCCTTAATACTGTCGAGAAACAAACCGCCTAACATCCCCACACTCATTCCAACGGCAATATACAATAAAGTAAATTTGAGTCCCAATAAGCTCATCAATAGTAATATTGCGACCTCGTTGATTAAAGGCGAGGTAATCAAAAAGCTCATAGTGATCCCCAATGGGATCCCGGCAGAGGTAAAGCCTAAAAATACAGGAATGCTCGAACAAGAACAAAATGGCGTTATAACACCAAAACCAGATCCCATTAAATAGCCTAATCCTCGGTGCTTTCCAGCTAGATAATCTCTGACCCGTTCAACATTTAACGAAGCCCGGATTAAGGCAATGAAATAAATCATCACCAGTAGTAAAGCAAAAATTTTAGTCACGTCTTCAACAAAAAAATGCAGCGCATCACCGAGTTTTGTCTCAGCAGACAACCCCAATACACTATAAATAAGCCAAGATGCAAAATCAGAAAATACCTGAAACATAAGTCATTACTCAATAAAAACGCTACTGTAAAGATAGCCTTATTTTAAGTCGCAATATAAGATCCAGATCTCGATTTTGTTGATGATAGGAATAAACACAGAGTATCCGAAATAAAATGTGGTTAATTCTTGTTTAAGTAGAACGTCTCTTTTTTGTCCTTTTTACGATTGATGACTCGTTCAAACTCAAAATTTAAATGTCGATAACAAATACATATGAAAGTTAATGAGTTAACTATCTTTTCATGGCATTAATTACTGTATATTTCATTGCAATGTAAACAGCATCATAATAACGTAGCCTAAAGAGAGATTTGTTCATCGGCAACAAGCTTAAGGAAAAGCAATAATGAAATGGTTAATCGTAGTGGCAATTAGTTGGTGTATCGGGTTTATCAGTTTTCCGCTGATATGGCCTAATGACACCCCAAACACTACTGAACATCGCGGTTTACTTTCTAAAACACAACCAACTAATACTTCAAAATCTGTCTCTACAGGACAATCTAATATTACCTCAGAGAATAATTTACCCCACAATACTCACGACCGGGAAGCATTTAAGGCATCGTTAAGCAATGATGAAACGCCTTACATGTCGATTTTTCGTATCATGCAACTGGCCGAACAAGACCCTTTAGAAGCATTACTCGTTGCCGAAGAAACTCAACATGAAGACTTATATGGATTAATTTTAGAAATAGCTGGCAAAATGCAATTTTCAAATGTCATTTCATGGCTAGAACAGCAAAAGTCGACTGAACAGTATGAGTCATTACTCGACGGTTATTTGCGTGGTTTAGCGTCTGTAAATCCGCAACAAGCATTAAGCGATGTCGAGTTATTGGCAGTAGAACCGATGAAGTCATCGATCATCATGTCGATTGTAGACTCATGGGCCAATACCGATGCAATTGCCGCATTTGAATGGTTAAAGCAGCAAACAGAAACTCAATCAACGTTAAAAATGTACTTAAATACCATGTATTACTATATTGAACAGTCACCTAATGAAGCCGCAAATCTTATTTCATCACTGCCACTAAATGAGTCGACTAATTATCTTATAACGTCGATGGTATATCAGTTGGTTGAAAAAAATACTCAAGATGCTGTTGACTGGTTAGATACGATTGCCGTTGAGCAACGTGCCAGCGGGATATATATTGTCTCACGAAAAATGGCAGAAACCGATCCTGAGGCTGCTTTAGTATTTTTAAACAATCAAAAACAAGCCTACGATTTAAACCTAGATTATTTCAACAGTGCCGTAGCTGAAATCGCCAGTGTTGAACCCAATATGATGCTAGCGCGAATAGATAATTATGAAGCTAATGTTCAGCGAGATATCATTATCAACGCCAGTTATGCCCTCGCAGAACATTCGGAAGTCGATTTTTTGCAGGTTATTAATTCACTGTCTGATGACAACAAAGACATTGCATTTCGTCAACGATCGGCACAATTGAGCCAAACGGATCCTCAACAAGCGTTTAATGTAGCCGAACGTATTAATGACACTACCATTCGATTAGAGTCTATTGCTGGTACCGTCAATGTGTGGAGTGGTTTTGACAAACGAGCAGCGCTAACGGCGATTGATAACTCAACCCTATTAACTGCCAGTCAAAAAGCCGAAATAAGCAGTCAAATACAATTGCAGCTAACATCATCGAATATAATTTATCCTTGAGTAGCCATTTGATTATTTGGCTAACTAACTTGTTCTATTGATTCCCATAACAGCTAACATCTTGTATAGAAATCGGCTTTCAACACAGATGCATAGAGTCGTTATGTTGATTATGATGACGGCATTAAATATTAAGTTAATGCCGATCAAAGAGGCCACATAATGCAACGCAGACAGTTTTTAAAAGTAAGTGTAATGGGTGCCGCTGTTGGAATAACTAGTGCCAGTGCAATATGGTTAAGCCAAGGCAATGATCCTGAGCAACTCACCATTACTGCACTATTAGCCAAATTGAATCAGTTAACAATGTTATCTACCGAACAACTTGCGCATTTAAGTCTCGGAGAATGGAACAGTTCTGAAGTGTTTGCACATTGCGCGCAAAGTGTTGAATTTTCAATGAGCGGGTTTCCTGAACATAAATCAGCACTCTTTAAACAAACCGTTGGTGCACTGGCATTTACGGCATTTGCCACCAAAGGCGCGATGTCACATAACTTAGCCGAACCAATTCCTGCGGCGCCGAAGTTAGATCGCAATATTGATGTTAATCTAGCGCTTGCTAGGCTGATACAATCTTTAACTGATTTTCAACAATATCAAGCTGAGTTTGCTCCGCACTTTGCATATGGTGAATTAAACAAAGCTGATT
>NZ_PJAP01000286.1:0-11276 GCF_002836795.1 Shewanella sp. 11B5
AAAAACATTAAAAACTCATGTTAACCAATAAACAAAGCCTAAATAAAAGCACTTAAAAACGCCTAAAGCACAGTTATTTACACAGTTATCCCCCTTTATAAACACAAATAAGCCAACATTAATCGTAATTGAACGAGTAAAATAGCCGAATGCATCGCCCCACAGCGATCAAAACAGGTATGCAATAATGAAATACACAGATAATTTGGAGTCAAGATGGCAAAAGTAGCATTATTAGTAGGCACAACATTAGGCGGTTCAGAATATGTTGCCGATGAAATGGCGGCTCAACTTGCTGAGTTAAATCATCAAACAGCGGTCTTTATTGAGCCTAATATAGATGAATTAGCAGATTTTCCAGTGTGGATCCTTGTATGTTCTACTCATGGAGCAGGCGATCTTCCCGACAATATAGTTCCGTTTCATAAGCAATTAATGATCGAAATGCCCGATCTTAGCCATATCAAGTTCGCTTTATGTGCTATTGGCGACTCTAGTTACGATACTTTCTGCCAAGGACCTGAAAAAATAACCTCACTACTTTTACAGAATGGATCTAACGCTATTGTGGATAAGATCCAAATAGACGTGCAACGAGATCCAATACCTGAAGAACCTGCTGTAGCGTGGTTATTGCAATGGCAGCATCTTATCTAAGCCTATATAGATCCGATCATATCCTGAATAAATCCTGATCAACTCACAGATTAGATCATACTTATCCACAATATATTACTTATTAGTATAAGTTTGTGGATAAGCTATTATTTTTAGCGATCATAACTCTGTACTATTCACAGTCCGATCTGCTCAATGATCACCCTTGTGGATAACTACCCGATCTATCCCCATGTTATCTTGAGTTTGATCGCGATCAGATCACAGGTTAGTTTTGACTTTAAATATTGATTTTAAAAAGAAATAAAAGTTATCAACAGAAAAGTCCGATCCTAATAATAAACATAATAAAAAGATCTATATAAAGATCTTAAGATCTATTAAGCAAACCACATCTTGATCAATCAGTGAAAAATGATCGTTCACGTTCAGACAAGCAAGTGCTAAAATGATCCAATCGAAAACAGATTAAATTCGAATTTAACTTTCTTAGCTATCAAAGGTCAGATAATGCATTTTCATGAACGGTTTGATGTAATTGTTGTTGGTGGTGGTCATGCCGGAACTGAAGCAGCACTTGCCGCTGCAAGAATGGGCTCAAAAACATTATTGTTGACCCATAACATCGACACACTTGGCCAAATGTCTTGTAATCCTGCTATTGGCGGGATTGGTAAAGGCCATTTGGTAAAAGAAATTGATGCCTTAGGTGGTGCAATGGCAACAGCCACTGACTTTGCCGGTATTCAATTTAGAACATTAAATTCAAGCAAAGGCCCTGCCGTTCGTGCAACACGTGCACAAGCAGACAGAGCGCTATATCGTCAAAAAATCCAGCATATTTTACAAAACCAACCTAATTTACGTATTTTCCAACAGGCTGTTGATGACCTAGTTGTTGAAAACGATAAAGTTATTGGTGTAGTAACACAAATGGGTTTAGCTTTCGAAGCACCTGCAATTGTATTAACAACGGGTACATTCTTAAGCGGTAAAATCCATATTGGTATGCAAAATTACAGTGGTGGCCGTGCAGGCGATCCACCAGCAATTGCATTAGCGAATCGTTTACGTGAATTAAATATCCGTGTTGGCCGTTTAAAAACAGGTACACCTCCACGTATTGATGCTAATACCATTGATTTTACACAAATGACTGAGCAGAAAGGTGACACACCACTTCCAGTAATGTCATTTATTGGTGATGTTAGTCAGCATCCAAGACAGGTTTCATGTTTTATCACTCATACCAACGAGAAAACCCACGATATTATTCGTGGAGGACTAGATCGTAGCCCTATGTACTCAGGTGTTATAGAAGGGATCGGACCACGTTATTGCCCGTCTATCGAAGATAAAATCCATCGTTTTGCAGACAAGTCGTCACATCAGATATTTATTGAACCTGAAGGACTAAGTACTAATGAAATTTATCCAAATGGTATCTCAACCAGTTTACCGTTTGATGTTCAATTAAATTTAGTCCGCTCAATTAAAGGCATGGAAAACGCCGAAATTATGCGTCCTGGCTATGCTATTGAATATGATTATTTTGATCCACGCGATCTTAAGAACTCATTAGAAACTAAAGCCATCGAAGGACTCTATTTCGCCGGCCAAATTAACGGTACTACTGGTTACGAAGAAGCCGGAGCTCAAGGTTTACTTGCTGGAATGAATGCATCACTGCAAGTTCAAGGAAAAACGGCCTGGTGCCCACGTCGTGATGAAGCTTATTTAGGCGTTTTAGTTGACGACTTATCAACCTTAGGTACAAAAGAACCGTACCGTATGTTTACCAGTCGTGCGGAATACCGTTTATTACTACGTGAAGATAATGCCGATTTACGATTAACTGAGAAAGGCCGTGAATTAGGCTTAGTTGATGATAAGCGATGGGAATCATTTATTGCCAAAAGAGAATCGATCGAATTAGAACTTCAGCGCTTGCGCAGCCAATGGGTTCACCCAAATTCTGCTTTATTAGGAGTACTTAATCCACAATTAAACACCCCTATTTCACGTGAAGCATCATTTGAAGACTTGCTACGCCGTCCTGAAATGGATTATGCAAAGCTTATGTCATTAGAGGGTTTTGGTCCTGGACTTGAAGATCAACAAGCAGCTGAACAAGTACAAATTCAAGTTAAGTACTCTGGTTACATTCAGCGTCAGCAAGATGAAATTGATAAAGCGATCCGTCATGAAAATTCATTATTGCCCCTTGATCTGGATTATCAGGAAGTACCAGGCTTATCAAATGAAGTGATCGCAAAACTGAATAATCATAAACCTGACACTGTTGGACAAGCATCACGGATCTCAGGTATTACCCCTGCAGCTATCTCAATTTTGCTAGTACATTTGAAAAAACGAGGTTTATTGCGAAAAATCGCATAAATCTAGTTATTTTTACAACTCAATACCACAAGGGAAGCCATAAGGCTTCCCTTAGTGCTTTTACGGCTTCATAATAACTGCCGTCTTTATCATGCAACCTACGAGGCTTTCTGTGTTATCTGCCCAACTTAAAACCTATTTAGCTGAAATGAATATGTCGGCCACTGAATTTCAACAAAAACAATTAATAGGTTTTGTTGAAATGCTTGATAAATGGAATAAGGCTTATAATCTCACCGCTGTTCGCGATCCTGAGCAAATGTTAATCCGTCATGTTATGGACAGTTTGACCGTTTCTCCTTATCTTGAAGGACAACGTTTTATCGATGTGGGAACTGGCCCCGGTTTACCAGGGATCCCATTAGCGATTATGAATCCAGATAAGCAGTTTGTATTGCTAGATAGTTTAGGTAAACGGATCCGTTTTCAAAAACAGGTTCAGTTTGAATTAAAAATCAATAATATTACTTCGGTAGAAAGTCGAGTTGAAGCTTATATCCCAGAGATCAAATTTGATGGTGTGTTAAGCCGAGCATTTGCATCAATTCAAGATATGCTCAGTTGGTGTCATCATTTACCGACCGAGAAAGGCACTTTTTATGCATTAAAAGGCCAGTTAAATCAGCAAGAATTACAAGAGATGCCAACAGGATTTTCGTTGGTAGAAACCATTGTATTGCATGTACCAATGTTAGATGAACAGCGACATTTATTAAAAATTGCTAAGCAATAACTCGCATTTCTTTCGCTAATTAAGCTAACCGGACATCAATAACTTTAAGACAGGATGACATTGTGGGTAAAATCATTGCCGTAGCCAACCAAAAAGGTGGCGTTGGAAAAACAACTACTTGCGTTAATTTAGCCGCATCACTTGCCGCCACAAAGCGTAAAGTGTTGTTGATCGATTTAGATCCTCAAGGTAATGCGACTATGGGCAGTGGTGTCGATAAATATGAAGTCGAAAACACCGCTTATGAATTATTAGTCGAAGAAAAACCCTTTGCCGAAATAGTGATTAAAAATACCATTGGTAAATATGATTTGATCGCGGGTAATGGTGATGTCACTGCTGCTGAAATTAAATTAATGGAATTTTATGCGCGTGAGATCCGTTTACGCAATGCATTAGCACCGATCAAAGATGATTATGACTTTATCTTTATCGACTGTCCGCCATCTCTCAATATGTTAACTGTAAATGCCATGTCTGCTGCTGATTCAGTGCTTGTGCCAATGCAATGTGAATATTATGCCCTAGAAGGTTTAACCGCGTTAATTGACACCATTACCAAGCTAGGCGCAATGGTTAACCCTACATTAAGTATAGAAGGCATTTTGCGGACTATGTATGATCCGCGTAATCGTTTATCTAATGATGTATCAGACCAACTCAAACAGCATTTTGGTGAGAAAGTGTATCGCACTGTCATACCGCGAAATGTTCGTTTAGCTGAAGCACCTAGTTTTGGTGCACCTGCCATGTATTACGACAAATCAAGTGCTGGAGCTAAAGCCTATTTAGCCCTAGCAGGTGAAATAATCCGTCGTGCAGAACAGCAAACTCAACCCAAACAAGCGTAGGATACAAAAATGACCTTAAAAAAACGCGGTTTAGGTAAAGGCTTGGATGCCTTGTTAAGCCACAGTAATACTGCTAGTCGTAAAAATGATCAAGCAGAAGAGCCGCAATCTGCATCGTTAAATGACTTACTTCACCTTGATCTTGATTTGTTGCAACCAGGTAAGTATCAACCACGTAAAGATATGTCGCCGGAAGCACTAGAAGAGCTAGCAGAATCAATTCGTGCTCAAGGTGTTATACAACCTATTGTTATACGTAAAATTTCTGCAACTAATTATGAAATTATTGCCGGTGAACGTCGTTGGCGTGCTGCTCAACTCGCTAAACTTGATAAAGTCCCGTGTATTGTAAAGCAAGTGGCTGATGACGCTGCAGTCGCTATCGCGCTAATTGAGAATATTCAGCGAGAAGATTTAAATGCAATGGAAGAAGCCATTGCCTTACAGCGATTATTAGAAGAATTTGAATTAACACATCAACAAGTGGCTGATGCTGTTGGTAAATCTCGTGTTAGTGTGTCTAATTTATTGCGTTTAAATAGCCTTAATGAACCTGTTAAACGTTTGTTAGAAAACGGTGATATCGACATGGGCCATGCCCGTGCTTTATTGGCGGTAGAAGGCGATGAACAGACAAATTTAGCTCGATTAGTAGCCTCAAAAGAAATGACTGTTCGAGAAACTGAACGATTAGTTAATAAAGCCCTAAATCCGGCTAAAGACGCCGAAACACCAGCTAAAGATCATGATGTTAGTCGTTTAGAACAAGAGTTAATTGAAAGACTCGGTGCCAAGGTTGCTATCAATCATGGTAGTAAAGGTAAAGGCAAAATTGTAATAAATTACCAGAATCTCGCTGAATTAGACGGAATTTTAAGTAAAATTCGCTAAAATGTGGAACAAACCAATTTCATTAGTAAGTTTGTGACATAGGTCTAATTTTAGTTTTTGATTATTTAGCGCTGAATCGTGCGTAAAATCGTTGTTTTACTATCATCAAAGTTGCAAACAAAGCGCGAAAAGGTATACTTTGCAGGCTTTTTGAATCTTAAGGCTAGTTTAATATATTAAATTTAACATTAGGATCGCGAAAGGCAATAATGCGGAGATATGAAGTTGGGTAATGTTTTAGCGCGTCGTGGCAGGTTAGCAGCCTATAAATTAGTGCTGGTACAAGCGGCAGTCGCGAGTATTATTTCAACACTATTTTTCGTTATGTGGGGAGCACAGTATGGCCTATCTGCACTTGCAGGTGGCGTAATTGCTGTACTTCCTAATTTTGTATTCGCAACCCTAGCTTTCTCACATAGTGGGGCAAGCTCTGCAGCAAAAGTGATTAAAAGCTTTTACTGGGGGGAAGCGGTAAAGATGCTATTAACCATTGCATTATTTTCGTTAGTGTTTATCAATCTAAAAGTTGGATTTATGCCGCTTTTTACCTGTTACTCATTAGTGTTAGTTGTACATTGGATAGCACCTTTATATTTCAAGCAAAGTTAAGTGGGATGAATCATGTCTGCAACTGGTGAAGAAATGACACAGCAGAGCTATATCCAACATCACCTTACCAATTTAACCGTTGGTGAAGGATTTTGGACTTGGAACATTGATTCGTTGCTCTTTTCGGTTGGGCTTGGAATGTTGTTCTTATGGCTGTTTTACCGTGCCGGCAAAAAAGCGACCACAGGCGTTCCTGGCAAATTTCAATGTTTTGTCGAGATCATTGTTGAGTTCGTTGATAGCAGTGTGAAAGAAACTTTTCACGGCCGCAATCCTGTTATTGCGCCTTTAGCTCTGACAATTTTCGTCTGGATTTTCATGATGAACTTCATGGATATGATCCCAGTCGATTGGTTACCTTCATTGGCTTTATTAGCTGGTGTTCCATACCTAAAAGTTGTTCCGACTACAGACGTTAACATTACCTTCAGCTTAGCTCTTGGTGTGTTTGTGCTGATTATTTATTACAGCATTAAAGTCAAAGGTGTTTCAGGTTTTGTTAAAGAACTAACATTTCAGCCTTTTAACCATTGGGCAATGATACCCGTCAACTTATTATTAGAAACAGTAACTCTAGTTGCGAAGCCGATTTCATTGGCTCTTCGACTATTTGGTAACTTGTACGCTGGTGAGTTGATATTTATCCTTATTGCATTGATGTACGGTTCTAACGTGGCGTTATCTGCTCTAGGTGTAGGATTACAACTAGGTTGGTTAATTTTCCATATTTTAGTTATTACTTTACAAGCATTTATTTTCATGATGTTGACCATTGTTTATTTAAGCATGGCGCATGAAGATCATTAAGGGTAACCGAAAATTTTTTTGACCTAAATCATTAATAACAACGATTTAGAATATTGGAGATAGATATGGAAACTGTATTAGGAATGACGGCTATTGCTGTTGCTCTACTCATTGGTATGGGTGCATTAGGAACAGCTATTGGTTTCGGCCTTTTAGGTGGGAAGTTTTTAGAAGGTGCAGCTCGTCAGCCAGAAATGGCGCCTATGTTACAAGTTAAAATGTTCATCGTAGCGGGTCTTTTAGATGCCGTAACTATGATTGGTGTAGGTATTGCGCTATTTATGCTATTTACTAACCCATTGGGTGCAATGCTTTAACTAACGCTTCTGTCTTTAATCTAACTAGGAGGCTGTTGTGAATTTCAACGCTACCCTATTCGGTCAGACGGTTGCCTTTATTCTCTTCGTGTGGTTTTGCATGAAGTTTGTATGGCCTCCGTTGATGAATGCCATCGAAGAACGCCAGAAGAAAATTGCTGATGGTCTGGCTGATGCCGGCCGTGCAGCAAAAGATCTAGAGTTAGCACAAATTAAAGCTACTGAGCAACTTAAAGAAGCAAAAGTAACTGCCAACGAAATTATTGAGCAAGCTAATAAGCGTAAGGCTCAAATCGTTGAAGAAGCTAAAGTTGAAGCACAAACTGAGCGCGCTAAAATTATCGCTCAGGGTCAAGCAGAAATTGAAAACGAACGTAATCGCGTGAAAGATGATTTGCGTAAGCAAGTTGCTCTACTAGCTATCGCTGGTGCAGAGAAAATTCTTGAACGTACGATTGATCCAGAAGCCCACAGTGACATTGTTAATAAACTTGTTGCTGAAATTTGATTAAGGGAGTTGAGTTATGGCTGAATTAAGCACCATCGCTCGCCCTTACGCAAAGGCAGCTTTTGATTTTGCTGTTGAGCATAAAGCAGTAGAAAGTTGGACAGAAATGTTAACTTTCGCTTCATTGGTAAGTGAAAACGAATCAATAAAGCCACTGCTTAATGGTACTCTCGCGAGTACACAGCTTGCCACACTGTTTATAAAAGTATGCGGTGAGCAAGTCAATGAGCAAGGTCAAAACCTGATAAAGGTAATGGCTGAAAACGGTCGTTTAGGGATACTGTCAACAGTATCGCTACTTTTTGCTGAATACCGTAATGAGTGGGCAAAAGAAGTTGAAGCCGATGTGGTTTCTGCTACTGAGCTAAGCTCTGAGCAACAGCAGCAAATTAGTGTTTCTTTAGAGAAACGTCTCGCACGCAAAGTTAAGCTGAATTGCAGCATCGACGCATCGCTTATTGGCGGTGTAATTATTAAATCAGGCGACCTAGTCATTGATGGCTCGGTAAGCGGTAAGTTATCGCGTTTGTCTGAAAAGCTGCAGTCGTAATTGGGAGTTTGAGCATGCAACTGAATTCCACTGAAATCAGCGATCTGATTAAGCAGCGGATCCAGCAGTTCGACGTCGTTAGTGAAGCTCGCAACGAAGGTACAATCGTTGCAGTAAGTGACGGCATCATTCGCATTAACGGCCTAGCCGATGTAATGCAAGGTGAAATGATCGAACTGCCTGGTGGCTGTTTTGCAATCGCGTTGAATTTAGAACGTGATTCTGTCGGCGCCGTAGTGATGGGGCCTTATGCTAATTTAGCAGAAGGCGATAAAGTAAGAACCACTGGTCGTATTCTTGAAGTACCGGTGGGTCGTGGTCTACTTGGCCGCGTTGTTAACACTCTAGGTGAGCCTATTGACGGAAAAGGACCTATCGACAACGATGGTTTCTCTCCTGTTGAAGTGATTGCCCCTGGTGTTATTGAACGTAAGTCAGTATCACAACCAATTCAAACTGGTTATAAAGCCGTTGATGCCATGATCCCTATTGGTCGTGGTCAACGTGAATTGATTATTGGTGACCGTCAGACTGGTAAAACAGCGATGGCAATCGATGCAATTATCAACCAGAAAGAATCAGGCATTAAGTGTGTCTATGTAGCTATTGGTCAGAAAGCTTCTACCATCGCTAACGTAGTACGCAAGCTTGAAGAACATGGTGCATTAGCTAACACTATTGTTGTTGTTGCTTCAGCTTCTGAAGCTGCTGCACTGCAATACTTAGCGCCATATTCTGGTTGTTCTATGGGTGAATACTTCCGTGACCGCGGTGAAGATTCTTTAATCGTATATGATGATTTGTCTAAGCAAGCAGTTGCTTATCGTCAAATTTCATTACTATTGAAGCGTCCACCAGGACGTGAAGCATACCCAGGTGACGTTTTTTATCTACACTCTCGTTTATTAGAGCGTGCTTCACGCGTAAACGTGAATTATGTAGAAAAGTTCACTAAAGGTGCAGTAACAGGTCAAACTGGTTCGTTAACCGCTTTACCTATTATTGAAACCCAAGCTGGTGATGTATCAGCGTTCGTACCGACCAACGTAATTTCTATTACAGATGGTCAAATCTTCCTTGAAACTGATTTGTTTAACTCAGGACTACGTCCAGCAGTTAACCCAGGTATTTCTGTTTCTCGTGTTGGTGGTGCTGCGCAGACTAAAATCATCAAGAAACTGTCTGGTGGTATTCGTACTGCACTTGCACAGTATCGAGAGCTTGCTGCGTTCTCACAGTTTGCGTCTGATTTAGATGATGCAACTCGTGCTCAACTTGAGCATGGTGAGCGTGTAACCGAATTAATGAAGCAAAAGCAATATGCTCCTATGAGCGTTGCTGCCCAGTCTGTGTCTATTTTCGCAGCTGAAAAAGGCTACCTTAAAGGTGTTGCTTTAAATGAAATCGGTCGCTTCGAGGCCTCTCTGCTTTCATACATGAACAGTCAACATACTGACCTAATGAACACCATCAATGCTACTGGCGATTATAACGCTGATATCGAAGGTGAGTTAAAGGCAGGCATGGACAAGTTCATTGAAACCCAAACCTGGTAATAATGAACACGGGGTGTCATTAGGCACCTCAGGTCCCAGATTGGAGAGTAGAGATGGCCAGCGCTAAAGAGATTAAAACCAAGATCGCGAGTGTTAAAAATACTCAGAAGATCACTTCCGCTATGGAAATGGTTGCCGCCAGCAAAATGCGCAGAGCGCAGGAACGCATGGCAGCGAGCCGTCCATATGCAGAAAATATGCGTAAGGTGATCGGTCACGTAGCGCAAGGTACTCTCGAGTATAAACACCCCTATTTAGAGGTGAGAGATGCCAAGCGGGTTGGTTACATTGTTGTAGCAACCGACCGTGGCCTTTGTGGTGGTTTGAACGTCAACCTCTTTAAAAAGGTTGTGTCAGACGTTAAAAAATGGAAAGAACAGGGTGCAGACGTTGAGTTTTGCCCAATTGGTGCCCGTTCTGTTCAGTTTTTTAAAAGCTTTGGTGGTGAAGTTTCCGCCCATGCATCAGGTTTAGGCGATGCGCCAAAACTTGCTGATTTGATTGGCACTGTACGTGTCATGTTAAAAGCTTACAACGAAGGTAAATTGGATCGTCTGTACATTGTGTTTAACAAATTTGTTAATACAATGACCCAGACTCCGGTGATCGAACAGCTGCTACCTTTACCTAAGTCAGATGAAGAAGTAGCTAGTTATCCTTGGGATTATATTTACGAGCCAGATCCAAAAGAAGTTTTGGACCTATTGTTAACTCGTTATGTGGAGTCACAAGTATATCAAGGTGTTGTTGAGAATATTGCCTCTGAACAAGCTGCCCGTATGGTAGCTATGAAGGCGGCAACAGACAACGCTGGCGAAATGATCGATGATTTGCAACTCGTCTATAACAAGGCCCGTCAGGCTGCTATTACGCAAGAACTGTCGGAAATTGTATCAGGCGCTGCAGCGGTTTAGGTTTAGGTAACGAAATCAAGTTTAGAGGATTAATCATGAGCACAGGTACTGTTGTCCAAGTAATTGGCGCGGTTGTGGACGTAGAGTTTCCACAAGATTCTGTACCTCGAGTATATGACGCTCTGAAGATCACTGGTGAAGGCGCCTGTAATGGTTTGGTGCTGGAAGTTCAGCAGCAACTAGGTGGTGGTGTAGTTCGTACCATCGCTATGGGTTCTTCTGATGGTCTGCGTCGTGGTCTAGAGGTAGCAAACTCAGGTTCACCAATTACTGTTCCGGTAGGGGTTGCAACCCTTGGCCGTATTATGAACGTATTGGGTGAGCCTATCGATGAAGCGGGTCCTATTGGTGAAGAAGAGCGTTATGTTATTCACCGTGCAGCCCCTTCATACGAAGATCAGTCAAATTCAACTGAGCTATTAGAGACAGGTATCAAGGTTATCGACCTTGTTTGTCCTTTCGCTAAAGGTGGTAAAGTCGGTCTGTTCGGTGGTGCTGGTGTTGGTAAAACAGTCAACATGA
>NZ_PJAP01000427.1:0-4956 GCF_002836795.1 Shewanella sp. 11B5
CCAGCTTTGAATAACATCACCCTAGATTAATATCCTAGGGACAGATCCGTTATTAGTACGATGTTGTGAAACTATTTTGTGAATTTTTAATAAGGAGTTTCAATATGTTAAGGATTGCTAATGTACTTTTCAATTTACCCGTAAAACAAATGATTGATGATCGATTTTCTTTGAAAATTTTAGTAAATCTCGTGGTATCACTGTTTTTAGTTTCATCGGTAAATATTGCTTATGCAGAAACGCCTGTATCCAAAACTGATGGCAAGTCGTTCTCCCATGACAGCGTCGTAGACGTTGCTCGAAAACTGTCCCTGACTCCCTTTATTGAACCGAAAAAAGCCCCTGAAGCGCTGGCTAAAATAGACTATTCAACCTATCGACAAATTAATTTCCAACAACATGCTGCTATTTGGGGCAATGCGCCCACGCCTTTTTCGATACAACTATTTGCTCCCGGGTATATTTATAAACAGTTAGTTGATATTGACGTGGTCGAGAATGGCAAATCATTTCCGGTAGAAGTCTCTGAATCATCCTTCAGAGTGCCAGATGAATCAATTGGCAAATTACTGGAGCAAGTCGGTAAATATGCAGGGTTTCGTTTGCATTACCCGATCAATCGCGATGATTATAAAGATGAATTTCTTGTGTTTCAGGGCGCAAGTTATTTTCGTGGGGTCTCTAAAGGGCAAGCGTATGGGTTATCTACCCGCGGACTTGCCATCAATGTTGCCGATCCTAAAGGTGAAGAATATCCTTTATTTAAAAAGTTTTGGATTGAACGTCCATCCAGCCATCAAGAGGCGATTGTGGTCCATGCGTTACTAGACAGTGTGAGTGTAACAGGAGCCTATCGATTTGCTATTTACCCTGGCGATCCGACCCGAATGGGCGTCGATGTTAAGCTTTTCCCAAGGCAGGATGTTAAGAATGTGGGTCTGGCTCCGTTAACGTCAATGTTTATGCATGGCGGCATAGATCGCGCTGATACTGCTGATTACCGTCCAGCGGTACATGACTCTGAAGGCCTGCTAATGGAAAAAGGCAATAGTGAGAAAATTTGGCGGCCACTGAATAATCCTCGTGGATTACAAGTGAGTTCTTTTATGGATGAGAATCCTAAAGGATTTGGTTTAATCCAGCCACATCGAAAATTAGATTATTATCAAGATCTTGAAGCAAATTATCATCTTCGTCCATCTGCGTGGGTTGAACCAACGGGTGATTGGGGCAAGGGCAGAGTCGAACTGGTTGAGATCCCATCGGATTCTGAAGCCAATGACAATATTGTTGCCTATTGGAAGCCAGAACAAGGCTTGAAAAAAGGTCAGCCATTCACTTACTCATACCAATTGACCTGGGTGGATCAGATCCCTAAAACCGAAGGCAAAGTAAAAGTGGTTCGAACTGCTGGTGGTCGTAAATTATCGACAGATAAAAATGAGATCGTTATCGATTACAGTCACATTAATGCCAACGATGTCAGTCATATTCGTGTCGATGCCAGTATCAGCAGTGGTGCTATTTTAGAATCACGTATTGAGTCTAATCCCAGTGTTGATGGTGCCAGAGTTTTTATCACGTTCGATCCTCAAGATGCTGAGGTTGCAGAGTTACGTGTACAGCTAAGCAACAAAGATAAACCGCTTGGTATGACATGGCTGTATCGATTTACTGCAGAGGACTGGCCTTTATGATAGACAATAACAATCCTCTTTCTGCTCACGTTAACGATACCTATTATGGTGCACGTGCGTTGCCAGATGAATCGCCACTGGAGATGTCTCGTCATGAGGTTTCTGAACCGGGTCATAGATTAACTCCGAATCAACAAACTGTGTGGTTTACGTTGCGCACATTTGTTGCACAGTTATTTGTGTTTATGGTTACAGCAAGCTTATCGACTTATGGCATAAGAGAAATGTATTTGGTGCTTAACACCAATGCTATTACCAGTTTGCAAATGGTTTTTTTGGTGTTGTTTAGCGTTAACTTTCTGTGGGTTACATTTGCTTTTTCACAGGCACTATTGGGTTTTCTGTTGCATCTCAAACCGCGCCTGATTAAAGAGAATGAGACAGAACCAGATTTCAAAACGGCGGTATTGCTACCGATTTACAATGAAGATCCGCTGCGTATTCGGGCCACAATAGAGGCGATGAGTGCAGATTTAATCGCTACTGCACCGGGTAAATATGCTTTCTTTATTCTCAGTGACACTAATCGAGCAGATGCATGGATTGCTGAGGAACAGACTTTTCTGGATCTTATCAATAACAGCCAACCACTGTGTCCGGTTTATTACCGTCGTCGTCACCAAAACAGTGAACGTAAAGCCGGTAATATCGGCGACTGGGTTCAGCGCTGGGGCGGTGATTATGAGGCAATGATAGTGCTTGATGCTGACAGCATCATAAGTGCAAAGTCGATGGTGACATTATCACGTCGTTTAGCTGGCGCACCTGGCGTCGGTCTTATTCAAACCTTACCGACACTGGTGTTTGCTAATACGCTTTACAGCCGTTTGCAACAGTTTGCCAATCAATGCTTTGGTCCTATTTATGCCGAGGGTTTGTCGGCTTGGCATGGTTTGTCATCAAACTTTTGGGGCCACAATGCCATTATTCGCACCAAAGCATTTGCTGAGTCATGTCATCTGCCTATTCTGTCCGGTAAAGCACCTTTTGGCGGCCATGTATTAAGTCATGACTTTATCGAAGCGGCGTTACTGCGTCGTGCAGGTTGGGGAGTGCGTTTTGATACCGATATTGAGGCTTCATTTGAAGAAGCTCCACCGTCGTTAATTGATGTGATGATCCGTGATCGACGTTGGTGCCAGGGTAATTTACAGCATTCAGCATTTATGTTTGCTCGCGGTTTCTCATTGCCGACGCGATTGCATCTTTTGTCTGGGGTGATGTCTTACCTGAGCGCCATTTTTTGGTTAGCGCTAATTATGGTCGGGCTTGCGATTGCGGTTCAGGCGGCATTTATACGTCCGGAGTATTTTGCTAATCCATCGCTGTTTCCAACCTGGCCAGTGTTTGATTCTGAGCGCGCGTTGAGTCTGTTTGTGGTATCAATGGTCATTGTGCTGGCACCTAAAGCATTTGGCTGGTTTGCTGCCTTGATTAATATTCCGCGGTGTTTACGATTTGGCGGGCCAATACTGTTAACTCTGAGTACCTTGTTGGAAATGGTTATGTCTGCTCTGTATGCACCTATTCTGATGGTGTCGCAGTTTGGCGTGGTATTGTCTATATTTCGAGGCAAAGACAGTGGCTGGATGCCGCAATCTCGAGACGATGGAGCATTGAGCTGGATGTCAGTGATGCGTGCTCATCTTGGACATACCGTGTTTGGGGTTGCGCTTGCTTTGACCGCACTATCGCTCAGTACAGAACTCTTTTACTGGTTATTACCGATTACGATAGGGTTGATGCTATCAATCCCTTTGTCGTGGTTGAGTGGCGGCGCGAGGCGAACTAAATGGATTAAAACAGTCGGATTACTGCGAGCGCCTGAAGAAAAAAAACCAGTTAGCATTTTGGTTAAAGTGAAGGAAAACGAGGCTAACTTGTCCCATCTTCGACACATGCATCCGTTCAGTCGGTTGGTTAATAATCCTTTATTACTTAAATGGCACCTTGCTCAGTTACCAGACGTAGGTGAACAAAAACCGACGTTTTATGCCCCGAGAATTATTGCGGAATGGAAATTAAATCATGCTGAAAGCTTACCGCAATTAGAATCATGGTTAGAACCCGCAGAGGTGATAGCATTATTAAACAATGCGGATTATCTACAGAAATTGAAAACAATCGGTAACTAACTTCTACAGTATGTCTCTGTAACACTTACTAAAAAAGCCCCTCAACAATGCGTTATTGAGGGGCTTTTTTAGTACTTAATACTCAGCAATTAAGATTAGATTTAGGCTCCAGAGCATCATTTAGCGCGAGCCATTGCTGATGTTACTGCATTATTTATGTTGAGCCATCACTCGGATTGCAAACTCACTTGGTCCGGCCAAAATAGCCCGGCCTACTGCCACTAAATCGACTTGCTTAGTCGCTAAAATCGTTTCGATGTAATCAATACTTTCAATGCCGCCGACACCAATTACTGCCGCGGTGGTTGTGCCTGTCAGCGGTGCTGCATCTTCAACTAAAAAGCCTTCGCCGCGTTTGTCTTTAGGGCGATTCCAGCCACCAATGCCTGATGATACGTTAAGTATTTCAACACCCGCATCAACTAGCCATTGGCTCATTTGGCCCATATCGTCATGGGACAAACCTCCGGGATAACCGTCTTGCCCAGGAATGCGGGTCATTACTGCTAATCTTGGCGCCGCTTGTTTTATTTTACTGACTATTTCGATCAATATTCTGGCGCGATTTTCAAGGCTGCCACCGTATTGGTCTTGGCGTTGATTCGTCAGCGGAGATAACCATTGATTAATACCGTAACCGTGGGCACAGTGCAGCTCGACTAAATCAAATCCGGCTTTGTCAGCACGAATGGCAGCACTAACAAAATCCTGCTGCCATTGATTGATATCATCCAATGTCATGGCTCTAGGGGTTGGTAATACACGATCATATGCTGGCACGGTAATGCCTGACGGCCCCATAATATCAGCGCTAATAGCTGCACTGTCTTTGCCGCCGCAATGGGTAATTTGTAAGCCTGTTTTTACCCCTGCATTATGTAACGTCGCGGCAATTTGGCTTAAGCCGGGTAAGCAAGCATCATCATGCGCCCCAAGCTGATTAGACTCACTTCGTCCTGCTAAATTTACATGGCTGTATTCTACCATCACCAACCCTGCACCCGACTGGGCTAAATGATGGTAATGATTGATGGTCGTTTCAGTTGCTAAGCCATTTAGGTCTGCGGTTTGTGACGCCATTGGCGGCACCACTAAACGGTTTTTAAAGGTCAGTCCGTTCGTGA
>NZ_PJAP01000428.1:0-4949 GCF_002836795.1 Shewanella sp. 11B5
TGGTAATAACTAAACTCATTAGGGGTATCAATGCGGATTTTAGCTTCAAACGAATGTTGCTTACCCGCTTTGTCGGTCACTGATACATTAACGGTTTTCTGTTCGGCGCTTACCGCTGGAATGCTAAATTGCTCTTCACCTGTGAGGTTTAGCGATTGTGCGCTGTCATCAGGCATAAACTGCAGTGGCAAGATACCCATTCCAACCAAATTAGAACGGTGAATACGCTCATAACTTTGCGCTATAACCGCTTTTACCCCCAACAGTGCAGGCCCTTTTGCCGCCCAGTCCCGCGAGCTGCCAGTGCCATATTCCTTACCGGCAAGCACAATACAAGGCGTACCTTGCTTTTGATACTGCATAGCGGCATCAAATACAGTCATCGACTCACCGTTAGGCATTAAACGTGTCCAACAGCCTTCGGTCCCCGGTGCCAGCAGATTTTTTAGCCTTACATTGGCAAAGGTGCCGCGCATCATTACTTCATGGTTGCCACGGCGTGAACCGTAAGAGTTAAAGTCTTTAATGGCGACTCCAGCTTGTTGTAAATAGTCTCCGGCTGGGCTGTCTGGTGCAATAGACCCCGCAGGTGAAATATGGTCGGTAGTGACCGAATCACCTAACTTAAGCAAACAACGGGCATTGTCGATAGCCATAATTTTCGGTACTTCAGCACTGATCCCATCAAAGAATGGCGGCTGTTTAACATAGGTGGAATCTGGCCAGTTATATTTTTGGCTCTGCACCACTTCAAGCCCTTGCCAGTCTGCGTCGCCGCTGTATACATCGGCATAGCGGGAAACAAACATCTCGCTTTGTACCGCGCTGGCCATGACCTGTTGGATTTCCTGATTATCTGGCCAGATATCTTTTAAATAAACCGCATTACCATCAACATCTTCGCCAAGTGCTTCTGTGACCATATCGGCTTTCATATTACCGGCCAATGCATACGCCACCACCAGCGGCGGCGATGCTAAGTAATTGGCTTGTACTTCTGGATGGATGCGGCCATCAAAGTTACGGTTGCCCGATAACACCGAACACACCTTCAATCTGCCCTGTTGTATCGCTTCACTAACGGGCTGAGGCAATGGACCAGAATTACCAATACAGGTGGTACAACCGTAGCCAACCAACTGAAAACCTAGCGCATCTAAATCAACATTAAGACCCGATTTTATTAAATAATCCGTCACTACCTGTGAGCCAGGTGCAAAGCTGGTTTTCACCCAAGGTTTAACCTGTAAGCCTTTTTTACGCGCATTTCGGGCCAATAATCCGGCTGCGATTAACACCGATGGATTAGAGGTATTAGTACAACTGGTTATCGCCGCTATCACCACCGCGCCGGCTTCCAGCACAAAGTCTTTATCTCGATAACGACAAGCAACACCAGTGCTGCCATCGGCAACGGGGACTTGCACCGATGGGCCACCCTCGCTTGCCAACTCGTCTTTACCTTCGGCGTCGATGTGGCTCACAGGGATTTGACTATCCAACCATTGGCGGAAACTGACTCCAGCTTGCTCAAGTGCAATTCTGTCTTGTGGTCTTTTGGGGCCAGCGATAGAAGGCACAATACTGCCTAAATCCAGTTGTAAGCTGGCGTGATAACAGGCTTTGTTGTCGGATGCGCTGGCCCACATGCCCATCTGTTTAAGATACGCTTTGATCAACGCGATACGCTCTGGATCACGACCGGTAAGCTTGAGGTAATCTAACGTTTGTTGGTCAATCGGGAAAATGCCACAAGTCGCACCGTATTCTGGCGCCATATTGGCAATGGTGGCCCTATCGGCCAAGGTTAATTGATCAACACCAGCACCAAAAAATTCTACAAACTTACCTACCACGCCAAATGAGCGCAGCTGTTCGGTTACCGTTAACACTAGATCAGTCGCGGTAACTCCTGGGGGCAATTTACCGACAAACTCAAATCCGACAATTTCGGGTAACAACATGGTCACGGGTTGGCCTAACATCGCGGCCTCAGCCTCAATGCCGCCCACGCCCCAACCCAATACTCCCAAACCGTTGATCATAGTAGTATGAGAATCTGTTCCGACTAAGGTGTCGGGATACAATAGGTTATCGTCATCCTCTTTAACAAAGACCACTCTTGCCAAATATTCCAGATTGATTTGATGCACGATACCGCGCCCTGGCGGTACTACTTTAAAGTTGTCGAAGGCTTGCTGACCCCAACGCAAAAACTGATATCGTTCGCGGTTTCGTTGAATCTCAATGGCGGTATTTTTTTGCAGTGCTCCTGTTTCGGCAAATACATCGACCATCACGGAGTGGTCAATCACCAGCTCTACCGGATTCAGTGGATTAATCGCGTCGGCATTGCCGCCCAATGTCACGATAGCATCACGCATTGCGGCTAAATCGACAACTGAAGGTACGCCGGTAAAATCTTGTAGAATGACTCGAGAAGGAACAAAGGCAATTTCGGTTTCTGACCAGTTATCCAGATCCCAGCGAGCCAAGATTTCAATATCCTCTGGCTGGACAAAATCCGAATTTTCGTAACGCAGTAGATTTTCTAATAATATTTTTGCCGCAAAGGGTAAGCGGGTTAAATCGTAGTGTTCAGCTAATCGATCAAAGCTGTAATACCGGAAAGTTTTTCCATTACTTTCAAGCTGTTTCAATAATTGCATAGAATGGTTCATTACTGATCTCCCTATAAACGTTTATTGGCACTTCCTGCTAAGCTTAGTGAACACACTAACATATCCAAATCAAAAATCGAGTCGGAAACCTTATGAGTAAGATGCGTATAGAATATGACAGTATGGGAAAAGTACAGGTGCCAGATGATGTTTATTATCAGGCGCAAACTCAACGCGCACGAGATAACTTTCAGTTTTCTGAGCGGCGCTTTCCGACGCCAGCGATACTCGCCCTACTCGACATAAAATCAGCTGCTGCACAGGCTAATAGCCAACTCGGTTTGTTAGATAGCGCTATAGCCAAAGCAATTCAACAAGCCATTATCGCCGCTAAGAAGCTTGATTTTTCGCAGCATTTTCCGATTGATTTGTTCCAAACAGGCTCTGGTACCAGTTCTAATATGAATGTTAATGAAGTCATTGCCAGCCTCGCCAGCGATATTTTGCAGGCAAAGGTTCACCCCAATGATCATGTCAATATGGGGCAAAGCAGCAACGATGTGGTGCCTGCCTGTATTCATATTAGTACGGTTAGGCAATTAAAGGGCTTATTGTATCCGGCCATTAAGGGCTTGAATGACAGATTAGCGTTTTTGGCCGATGAGTATTCCAATACAGTCAAAACCGGTCGCACCCATTTAATGGATGCCATGCCGATTACGCTTGGCCAAGAACTGCAATGTTGGCAACAACAGCTAAACAGTGCTCAAGCTCGAATTCAGCAAGTTGAGCTGAGCCTGCATCAATTGCCATTGGGCGGCACAGCGGTTGGCACTGGCGTTAATTGTGACCCCAATTTTGCCAAACTTGCATGTGATGATTTACAACAGCAAGATAAAATCCCTTGGCAGGCAGCGGTAATGCCTGCGTTATATATGAGTAGCCAAGATCACACCTTAGCCATGGCTTCGGCGCTCAAAGGGTTAGCGGTTACGTTATTGAAAATCGCCAATGATTTACGCTGGATGAACTCTGGCCCTGTAGCTGGGTTACAAGAAATTAGCTTAACGGCGCTGCAACCCGGCTCATCGATAATGCCCGGTAAGGTTAATCCCGTTATCCCAGAAGCCGTAGCCATGATTGCCGCTGAAATCATTGGCAATGAAACTACCATTACCATCGCAGCGCAATCGGGTAATTTTCAGTTGAATGTGATGTTGCCACTGATTGCCGACAAGCTACTGTCCAGTATTGATTTATTAACCCATGCCTGCCAGGCCATGACCGACAAAGTGTTTGCCGAGTTTCAACCCAATGTCGAGCATTTGACCCAGGCATTGGAGAAAAACCCTATTCTGGCTACCGCACTTAATTCAGTAGTGGGTTACGATATGGCCGCAAAAATTGCTAAACGTGCAGACAAAGAACATAAATCAGTATTAGCCATTGCACTTGAAGAAACCGATTTGGACGAAGATAAACTCAAAGCGATACTCGACCCGTTGCATCTGGCAAAGCCGTATTAATAACACCCATCAAACTGACAATAACTCGTTAAATAACATAAGGATGACGCTGTAGCTGTTAGCTGTTAGCCATCGTTCAAGTCGGTAAAAGTGTAATGGTGAATGAAAAATCGTGAGTAGTGAGTCGTAAGAAGTTTGCCGATATCAGTTGTCTCAGTGATATCGGCGGTAAACGTTATGACTCATCATCTAGCGTCATTGCCTCTTTTATTTCATCACTGCCAAATCCTTTACGGGATAAATAGGCATACGCTTTCGACTTTTCTTTATAGTCCGCTAAGTTATAGCGTTTTTTAGCCAGTTCATTTTTGCAGCTTTGATAAAAATCGACGTCTTCTGTTAGCGTTAGTTGGTACAAGGTTTCTTCAAAGTCGCTTACATCAATCAGTCGCTGCTTTAATTCCTGCAAGATAAGAGTTTTACCTTTGCCTTTATTAAACAGCTTGATTATTTCAGTGGTTAAATCTGCTTTGTCGGCTTTGAGGGCTAATTTACTGCGCAGGGTTTCACGTTGTGGATGTTGTGCTAATGCGTGATCAATTTCAGCTCGAGAGAAACCTTTTGTGGTCATCTGGGAATAGACTTTTTCTATGTTGGTGCCATAGAAATTTTCAAACCGACTCAACAATCGCGATGTGGCTAACTCAAAAAGGTCCACTGTTTGCTCGTGCATCACTTGTTCTATCGCGGTATCAATCTCTGTAGCACTCACGCCGCGCAGCTGTAACTTACGCCTTATGGCACCGATACCGATTTCGTTACTAAAAGCTAACTCGCAGTAACGTACCGCAAAGTCAAAATC
>NZ_PJAP01000429.1:0-4946 GCF_002836795.1 Shewanella sp. 11B5
GCAGGCCATAAAACCTAAATCAAAATCATAAAAAACATCTGAATTCCGGCTCACAAGCATTACCGGAAAGACGTAAAATAGAAAAATAGAAAAATAGAAAAATAGAAAAATAGAAAAACTAACTGCTCACATTCAAAAGCTAAAAAACAAAAAACGATCAACAAAAAAGCGAATCCGAAGACTCGCTTTTTTAGTCAATACCACTGAATTACTTGTGGTATTTACCTGACAACTCATGCACAGAATTGATAAATGCACCAGCATGTTCAGGATCAACATGTTGATGAATACCATGGCCTAAGTTAAATACATGGCCAGTACCTTCACCATAACTCGCTAGAATTTGATCAACTTCTTGATGAATACGCTCTGGCGTAGCATACAACATTGATGGGTCCATGTTGCCTTGTAGAGCCACTTTATGACCTACGCGACGACGAGCATCACCAATATCAACAGTCCAATCTAAACCTAATGCATCACAACCGGTTTCAGCCATAGACTCTAACCATAATCCGCCGCCTTTAGTAAACAAAGTAACTGGCACTTTACGGCCATCAGCAAAACGAGTTAAGCCATCAACAATTTTTTGCATATAGCGTAATGAGAACTCACGGTAAGCGTGATGTGATAACGCACCGCCCCACGAGTCGAATATCATTAACGATTGTGCGCCGTTAGCCACCTGAGCGTTAAGATATAACACCACAGAGTCTGCTAACTTATCTAATAACATATGCAATGCAGCTGGTTCTGCATACGCCATACGCTTGATTTTTTCGAAAGTTTTGCTTGAACCGCCTTCAACCATGTAAGTGGCCAAAGTCCAAGGTGAACCCGAAAAACCAATTAACGGCACAGAGCCATTCAGTTCACGACGAATGGTACTCACTGCACGCATTACATAACCCAATTCATCTTCTGGATCTGGAATACATAATTTTTTGATTGCATCGATGGTGTCAGTTGGACGTTCAAAACGCGGACCTTCACCTGCTTCGAAATACAAACCTAAGCCCATTGCGTCTGGCACGGTCAGGATATCTGAGAATAAAATCGCAGCATCTAAGTCATAACGACGTAACGGCTGTAAAGTGACTTCGCAAGCCAATTCGGCATTACGGCATAAAGACATAAAGTCACCCGCTTGAGCACGAACTTCTTTATACTCAGGTAAATAACGTCCCGCTTGACGCATCATCCATACTGGAGTGACATCAACAGGCTGCTTTAGCAACGCACGTAAATAACGATCATTCTTTAATTCTGCCATGTGGACTTTGTTCCTAGACTGTTATGATTTCTGCTGGGCGTTAGTTTAGCACTTACGCGATTAATGTAACCACTCATGCAGAATTTATGTGAGCTATTCCTAAATCTATAGTCGATTTTATTAACACAATCGCTACTATGCTCACAAAACACACAATACTGATGTGTAAATCGCAATTTATCCGATTATAAGTTGCGTCACGCTAAGTGGTTTGGTATAAAAAGTGTGCGCTAGCAAGAACAATCAAGAAGCCCGATAAATCGAGCCTTTGAAAACTTCGTTACCCCGTGATGGCATGCCATCACGGGGTTTTTTATTATTCCGCTTAGTGCCCTCTATTCTTTTCATCCCCAAAGCAAGCTAGTCGATAAGCAAATAAAAATAAAACAGTTGATCGTAATACACTTTGTCCAATACATTAGTTGTTACAGAATGACTGCCAATTAGAGAGAAGACATGCTAACAAAATTAGAAAAAGCAGAAAAACGCTGGGGCGGTTCTCATAATTTAATTGATCAATGGCTTAATCATCGCCGCAAATTATTAATCCAATATTTTATCGTTGCCGGATTAGCGCCTTATTCGCGCAGCGAAAAATCACTGCCAAGCATGGATCAAGTCAAACAATTTTGTGCCCAATTAGTTGATTATGTGTCAGAAGGCCACTTTGAAGTTTACGACAACGTTGTTAAAGCTTGCGAGAAGTTTGGTGAAACGAGCATCGAAACAGCCAACGCCTTATTACCGCTGATTAGCGAAAGCACAGACGCGGCATTGGATTTTAATGATAAATATACTGATGCATCTGATGAACAAGTGCTGTATCAACTAGACAACGATTTATCACATTTAGCACAAGCAATGGAGTCGCGTTTCGAATTAGAAGATCAGCTTCTTGAATTGCTATATCAACGTCTTCCTTAATTAAGTCAGCCCATTAAAAAGTGCGATAAATTGACGCACTTTTTTAATACAGAAACTTGATTGCAGCAAACATTATTGCCGTTTATGCCAGTTTTCAGGCAACTCGACTTGTGACCATAAATGTTGACATAAATTTTGTGACTGATGCCAATCGCCCATTTTTAACCACTCTACCAATGCATCGCCGACTTGTGGGTACGCAATAGGCTTAGGTGATGGGCTTTTTAACCAACGCTTGAGTATGGCAAAATCTAAAGTTTGCATACTTTCTGCCGCGGCAAGTAATTCTAACGCCGCAACGTTAGCAGACTGCTCAAACTGCCCCAGTAACGGTTTTACTAATAACTTCTTACCTAACGTCATCGCTTCACTGGCCAGCTCAAAACCAGCATTGCCAATCACCCCACCACATTGAGCCATATGCTGTTTAAAGCCTTCACGATTAAAGCCATGCCAATGAACATGCTCTGCTAATGGTTTCAATGGTTTAGTGCTGTGGTAAACAGAAAAGTGGTATTGATCAAATGGGGCTAAAAATGCCGCGATACGATCAGGCTCTTCAAAGGGTAAATAGACTAAAATTTGATGGCTATGATCACCACCATTGGGCCACACCTCTACAAATGGAGGTAAAATAGGAAAGCCAAAATGATGCCAATGACAACCTAAAGCAATATCGACGGGTGCAAAATGGTTAAGCAAAAATTCATTAAACCAACTGTTGCCTTGCTTAGGGACTGGATATTGTAATGCTGCTTGGTGACTAATGGCGATTGATGGAACATTTTGTTGTTTGGCCGCCCAAGCACTCACAGGTTCAAAATCGTTCAATACTAAGTCATACCCCGTTAAATCTAGCTGCTTAATTTCAGAGAAAATAGGAGTAGTTAAATTATTTTTGGCGGTTTTCACGGAATTAACTCGACCATTTTCGGTTATGAATGTCATACCGTTACGGGTCTGATAATCGCCAAAACATTGCATATCAAAGTAGTGTTGTTGTTTTCGGCCTGAAAATAGAAAATCGACATCAATATTATGTTGCTTAAGCGCTTTAGACATCACGCGTGCGCGACTGATATGGCCATTCCCTGTGCCTTGAACTCCGTACAAAATTTTCATATTGCCTTACATCCCTCTACGGCTGAATGATCAAGATTAAAACGTTGTACTTCTTTCTACATAAACAGTTACTACATGAGGAGTGACTACAGAACCTTTACCACATGTACTCTGACGGCATGAGCGATTACGACATGGGCGTTCTTAACATAAGTTTTTACAGCATGAGTTGATCGACCAGTAATACCGAGCCGATCCCCAAACCAGCGCCAGCGATAATATCCACAGGATAATGCACTCCCAAAGCAATACGTGATGAGCCAACAAAACAAGCCCAAGCAAACGCAATAGTTGCTAAGGCAGGAAACACCAGATTCACTACGCTAGCAAACACAAAGGCACTAGCTGTGTGCCCTGAGGGTAAGCTAAATTTATCAGCTGGCTCAAAACATGATTCAAACCCTGCTAAAGCGTGGCAAGGACGATGACGTCGAATGCTATTTTTCAACAGTAGATACAACGGCAACTCAACCAAGAAACTCCCCAACACTAAATTAAAAAAGTGCTGACCGTTGGGATGGAAAAATAACAGCGCAACAGATAAATAAGCATAATAGTGACCATCACCGGTTGCAGATACACGTTTAGCAGCCTGATTTAAGCCGTTATCTCGACTAAATTGCACTACCCAATAAAACCAATATTTATCTAACTGACTGATACTCTTCATGCCTGACTCCATGTCAAACGTCGGCAATATCATTTACCTAATATTAATCCGACTAAAGTTATGTATTTGTTAACAGTTTAGATAATAGACAGAGGTAATGAACACGAGGTGACAGTTAGCCTAAAGTTTTATGACACTGCCCAGAGCTGAATTTAACGTTAGAAAGTCACCATGGTAGAAGCTTAACTGCCGATGTTTACTGGCGAGATCATTTCAACTGAGAATAAGAGATTAGACAAATTGATGTTACTCAAAAGAAGCATTAATACGTTCATAGGGAGCTTATTGCGGGCGGTTATAACGCAGGCAGTAGAATGAAAAGCGGTTTGATATCTGTTTGTGGTTTAAATTAATGCGATTTAAAGCAATAACCCCTCAAGTTTGGCTTGAGGGGTTATCAATCGCGACCGTGTTATCGTCATTCGCTAACACGATAACTTAATATGACTCGTGCAATTATGCAGTTTGTGGCTGTGCACTTTTATTACGATAAATCTTAATTAAGTGAAAAATGTTAATGCATGCAACAAAGGCATTCATGCCCGCTACTGGCCACGCTTCGATTGCATATCCGTAGGCAACAAAAAAAGAACAGCCGACAAAGTTTAACCATCTTAGTAAAACGATGTCTTTCATCATTAGTGAAATGGCAACCATAACTGATGCTGCATAACCTAAGACTTCAATAATATTGATATTTTCCATAAGAACCTCTGTTTCAGGCTCTCTGCCTTCCGTATGCGTAACGGGGGATCCGTGCCCCTAAAGCTAGTATTATTTTGTAAACTAACATTAATAAATCTAGCAATATGCTAACAAACTGTTGAACAAAAATGTAATTAAAAAACGTATTAGGATGACCTAAATCAACATATATCGACTAATTGGTTCAATTTGAAAGAAAATTACTTACAAATTTGATCCTTGTTCTCTATTTAGGTCAATGCGTCATTTGGG
>NZ_PJAP01000430.1:0-4941 GCF_002836795.1 Shewanella sp. 11B5
ACGCATCAAAATCCGAAAATTGATGTGGAATTTGATACTGGGTGGCGAACTCTGCCAATGTTGTGGTGTTGCGTCCGGCAACACCATAAATTGTGCTTTGACCTTGTGCTTTAATCGCATCAGCCATTACCCCAGAGATAAAACTGGTGCCTAAAATTGCCCATTTAATCGATCCAGACATTAATTATCCCTCAGTGGTTAATAGTTGATAGTCAAACGCTTGCTTTAGATCGGTTAACGCCGATTTGATAAAGGCTTGAGTATGAACAGCTGCAAAGTGGGCATCAAATGCCGCTTGGTCGTTATAACGTTCCCAAAACACAAATTGCTTAGGATTGGTTTTATTTTGCAGAGCCATTGCAAGTGAACAGCCTGGTTCGCTATTCATATCTGCACAGAATTGACGGACAGCTGCGATTCCTTGTGCCAAAGGCACTTGGTCTTTAATGTGAATTTCAGCGGTGATAAACACGCCTTGTTGATCCAGTTTGTTATCCATATCGACCCCTTAATAATAATGGGGCATCGTAAACCAGTTAGGCGCAAGGCAAAATGGCCTACTAGTGTTTACAGAAAACACCATAGGTTTATAATTAACACTGGTTTGATGCAATATTAAGGATATTCGGTGGATAAATTAACCGCGATGCAGGTGTTTAGTCATGTGGCTGAGCAGGGCAACTACGGCACAGCTGCGCATAAATTTAATATCAGCCGGACTATGGTGAGTAAACACATTAATCAGTTAGAGGCCTACCTTGGGGTTAAGCTCATTAACCGTACTACTCGTCAACAAGAATTAACGGAATCGGGCCACGTTTATTACCACGAATGCCAGATAATCTTGATGGCTATTGAGCAAGCTGAAAACACGCTGCAGTCGATGAGTTCGACGCCAAAAGGCACCATTAGAATTAATGCTCCAGTGAGTTTTGGCAATATTGTGCTGGCACCGATAGTGAATCAATTTTTACTGCAATATCCGCAAATTGATGTAGAGCTGCGACTTGATAATAATCTAATCGATCCCCTGGTCGATCATGCTGATGTGGTGGTCAGAATTGGCAATCTTGATGATTCTGCGTTAATTGGCAGGCATATTATGAATTATGAAATGGTATTTTGTGCTTCGCCTCACTATTTAGCTCAACACTCGCCAATAGCGTCAATTAGCGATTTACCTCAGCATGATTGTTTAGGCTTTAGCTATTCGAAAAGTGCTTCATTAGCGGTTGCCCATAGCCAGTTGTTTGGTAAACGCAGCTTTAGATTGTTGTCTAATAGCGGCTTGGTATTAATCCAAGCCGCGATAGATGGACTGGGCATTATTTTACAGCCACAGATTGTGGTGCAAGAGGCAATTCAAGCTGGATTGTTAATAAATGTCAGCGCATTAATACCTCCAGATGCGATGCCAATACACTTATTATATAAAGACAAAAATCTGCCATTAAAAACACGAACTTTGATTGATTTTATTATTCGCCAGCTCGAATAACCACATGTGCATAATATAGTAGATGCATATTATGACTTTGCTATCATGCCCTTAAGCACAATATTGTCATAAGTGACAAACCCTAAAATCTCACCCGCTTCAATCACCGGCGCTTTATTGATATTAAAGCGCTCAAAAAGCCTTGCTGTGTAGCGAACGTCCATATCTAAAGGCACCGAAAGTACTGGCTTTATCATAATTTCGTAAATATTAGTGCGCTCAGGTGACTTGTCTTTGGCTAATACTTTGCGAGCTATATCGCTCATGAGAACCATGCCGTATTCGTCATGTTCATTGCGTTTATTAACGACTAATATATTGACGTTATTGCTAATGGCTTCTTGGATCGCTTCGGCCACAGTGTGCATTCCATCAACCATGACGTAATGGTTATTCATTACGTCACGATTACAAATAGGGGTTGTGCTACTCATATTTGATCCTCAATGTCTTTACTCAATTTTTGAACTTGATGGGCCACTCCAACGGCATCTTCAACATCAATTTGAATCGCAATACCTTTGCCTGAATTGGTGTCAAATTCACCTACGTTAGATATGGTTTCGAGAATGTTGCGGCTCATGTGTTCTTCTACCAACCACAAAATCACATCACGCTGAACATCTAGGGTAAGCCCCATAAAGGTTTTCTTTTTTTCTAGCCCTTCACCGCGAGCATGATTAATCACAGTGGCACCCGTTGCGCCTGCAACACGCGCTGCATCAAGTACCTTATCGGTACAGTCATCGTCGACAAAGGCGACAATTAATTTAAAGCGCATAGGTTACTCCTTAGTGGCTTTTCGTTTGGATAAATAGTCAACCGCTTGGGCGTAACCCATAACGGTGATCATCGGAAATAAACTGGCAAAGGCAATCAAGCCAAAGCCATCAATTAATGGATTACGGCCTTCAACATTGGTGGCCAGTCCAAGTCCTAATGCCGCAACTAATGGCACTGTTACGGTTGAGGTGGTTACGCCACCAGAGTCATAGGCTAGAGGTACAATCATTTTTGGGGCATAAAAGGTTTGAATGACCACCACAACATAGCCGGCCATAATGTAATAGTGAATGGGATCGCCAACCACAATACGAAAACAACCCAACGTAATACCAATCGCGACGCCAAACGCCACTGACATTCGAAGGCCTTGGATACCAATGGTGCCACCCGAAACTTGGTTGGCTTTGATTGCCACTGCAATTAATGACGGTTCTGCGATGGTGGTGCTAAAACCGATTGCGGCGGCAAACACATAAACCCAAAAGTAGTCTTGCCAAATAAACGGCTCATTACCACCATCAGGGTGTAAAAACTCGCTGGTGGTCAGTTGATTTGCCATGCTCTCACCGATAGGGAATAGCGCCAATTGCAAACCGACGAGAAAAAAAGTGAGTCCGATAATCACATAAACAAATCCGAGTAATACTTTACGCCATTGGTTTATTGGACGTTTAAGCACGCCCAGCTGAAAGCCAAACAAAATTATCGCGATAGGTATGACATCACGAGCAGTCAGTAATAAAGTGCTAATCAGTTCATTGAGCAAAACAACTCCTCATATAGTTCGCGATTGCGATCACTGCAAAAACACCATGCCGTACAGTAATACAAAAATCATTGGACTAAGGCTTGCAAAAGCAATTAATCCAAAGCCATCTACCATCGGATTACGGCCTTTAATCACACTTGCCAGGCCAACCCCTAGTGCTGTCACTAAAGGCACAGTAATGGTCGATGTGGTGACGCCACCAGAATCATATGCAATGCCGATAATGTTGGCAGGTGCAAAGCTGGTGAGGATCATTACCAACACGTAACCGCCAATAATGAGGTAGTGGATTGGCCATCCCTTAAGAATACGAATGACCCCAAGTAAAATGGCTAGGCCAACCGAGACCGCGACGGTTAATCGTAAGCCCATCGCATAGGAGCTCATGGATTGTTTGTTTGACTCGATCGCACCAGCATTAGCGGCAACCTGTGCCGCTTCGTTTGCCACTGCCGTGAGGGCTGGTTCTGCTAATGTGGTACCAAAACCTAATGAGAATGAGAAAATAACTAACCAAAATACACTGCCTTTGCGGGCTAATGCTTCAGCAAGTGATTCGCCAATAGGAAATAAACCCATTTCCAAACCAAATACAAAAAAGGTCAATCCTAATACAATAAACACCACGCCAATAAGAATAGATCCAAGTTCTGCAGGCGCTTGATGAAGCACAAATATTTCAAAAAAACTGACCACTAAGATAATCGGAATAAGGTCTTTGAAGCTACTTAACATCGCTTGGAGCAATTTGGTGATGGCAGACATCTTGGCTCCTGTATTATTTTGCGCTGAGATAAATAACAAGCGGAATAATTTAGTGTGCCTATGGGACAATATTTCGCAACATATTGTTTACAATGATTTTCATTAAGTTGACCTAAGTCATAAAAATGGGTAAAAGTAGGGGGGTATTTACTTCAATATTACTCGACCAGTATTTTGCGCAGTGCGAGAAAAGGTTAAGGATAAAATTAAAAAGGATTTAGAACGTTATGAAGACACTTTTACGCTTATCGATAGCGGCGGCTTTTGTTAGCCACGTAGCTTATGCTGAACCAACCGATGTAGAGGATTTTTCACAAGCTTATCAACAGTACAATGCTTCTGTTGAAAGTAATAACAACCAAGATACGCTGAAATATGCGCAGCAAGCCTATGAGTTAGGTCAAATTAAATTCGGTCAAGACAGCTTTGATAGCGCTAAGTTAGCCATCAATTATGCAAATGCGGTAATGGTTGAACCTAAGAAAAAGAATCAAGGCCGTGTTATTGAAGATGAAGCCACGCTTAAGGCGCATCAATTATTTACTTCTGCATTAGCTGTATACCGTGAAAACGTGACCGATAATGGTATCGAGTTAATCGATCCTTTGATTGGGTTAGCTGAATCGACAACAGATGATAAATACGCGAAAACGTTATTATTTGAAGCAATAGAGATCGCAGAAAAAGCTGACAATGAGTTAACGGTTGCAGAAGTAAAACTCATTACGTTTCACCGATTATCGCGCACCGAGTATTATACCCGCACAGTGAGGACTTTGGCGTTTGACGCTTACGATATTTATACCAGTAAGTTGCCAGAGGATGCCATTAAACGAGTTGATGCTACTTATCTAGTGGGTGCGTTATATGAGACTATGGGTAAGCCAACTCAAGCTATTACGAATTTAGTTGAAGTTATCAAACAATATCGGGCATTACCTTATAGCCATCCGTATGAGCTTCGTGCGCATGCCTTGTTAGTGAAACTGTATGAGCAAAAAGGCCTAGGCGATAAAGCCACTGAGCATTGCATTGCGATTGGTAAAATGACGCCATGGAGTGACCAACAAGAACAAACCCCGTTATTTAGAAAACCACCAAAATACCCGCAATCATATGCTCA
>NZ_PJAP01000431.1:0-4918 GCF_002836795.1 Shewanella sp. 11B5
GCTTGTTCATGCTTTGTGGGTAGTCTTACAAGAATAATGTTTAACACCCTATGCTATCGATATTGTTTGGTCACTGATAAGTTGGAATTTATAGGGTTTTAATCAGTTTGAGATTATAATTGCCTCGTGTAAATGCTATCAAGTGACCAATATGAATCGTAAAAAGAAAATTAATCAAACTCTTAAAGCTAAAGCAAAAAAAGCCAATGCTAAGCTTCATGCTGCCAATAAATCGCCATATATTGCCAAAGCAGACCGTGAGCAGCTTGCCCAAGCGCAATTGGTTATAGCGCCATCAGCCGGTGTAGCTGACGGCGTATTAAGCGACTCTGATGCTGCACATTCGCCAGCACTGTAACACTATAGCGATGACCCTAGAGATGTGATTTTATCTACGGATTAACACCGCATACTTTACAATGTGGTTGTTTAGGTAAACGCATTTGCCTAAACTCCATGGTCATCGCATCAATCATCAACAATTTTCCGGTTAATGGCTCGCCGATAGCCGTGATGACTTTTATTGCTTCTGTTGCTTGAATGCAGCCAATCATGCCGACCACAGGCGCAAGAATGCCCGCTTCAACACAAGTTAGCTGTTGTTCACCAAATAAAGCACTAAAGCATTGATAGCAAGGGCTGTCTTGTTGGTAGTCAAATACTGTAACAGTGCCTTCCATTCTAATAGCCGCGGCTGACACTAAAGGCACTTGGTGCTCAAAACAGCTTTTATTAAGCTGTTCACGCACTAACATATTGTCTGTGCAATCCAGAATTAAGCTATGTTGACTCACCAACACGTTAATCTCATCATCATCTAATAACGCATTAATGGTATTGATGTTAATTAATGGATTTAGCAGCATCAGCGATTGCTTAGCCGATTCAACTTTTGCTTGGCCAATATTGGCGTCATAGTGCAATACTTGGCGCTGCAAATTAGACAGCTCTACGGTATCAAAATCAACTAAGGTGATTTCACCAACCCCAGCCACGGCAAGGTATTGACTTGCTGCACAGCCGAGTCCGCCTGCACCAATAATTAATACTTTGGCAAGCTTGAGCTTTTCTTGGCCATCGATATCGATAGCCTTAATAGAGATCTGCCGGCTATAGCGAAGCATTTCATTATCAGTGAGTATCTCTTGATCAAGTGAATCCATACTATTCCTAACACAACACGTTATTAAAAGGCTCTACGGTGACTTGGGTGCCTGTTGGTGTGTCGCCTTGGAATTGATCTAATATCACAAAGCAATTAGCTAAACTCATTGATGTGAGCATGCCTGAACCTTGGCCGCCAGTAATCGCAACTTCAAGTTCGCCCGCTTCATTTCGACTGAGTATGCAGCGTTGATATTCGACTCTACCAGGGTTTTTTCGTATATCTGTCAGCAACTTTGCTTGACAAAATAACGGCTTAATAGGCTTAAGCCCCTGCATTTTATTTAAAATGGGTAACACGAGTTTATAAAACGTTACCATTGAAGAAACGGGATTACCGGGTAAACCGCAAAAAATCGCATTATCTATTTTACCAAATGCGAATGGTTTACCTGGCTTAATAGCGAGTTTCCAAAAGGTAATTTGGCCTTCTTCAGACAAAATTTGTTTAGTAAAGTCAGCTTCACCAACAGAAACTCCGCCGGATGTTAATACCATATCAGCCTTGCTGGCTGCTTCTTTAAATGCACCTCGAATGGCTTCTTTATTGTCGGCTATTACGCCTAAATCAATCCATTCAACATGGCTTTTACTGAGTAAGCCTTGGATTGAATAGCGGTTAGAATCATAAATCTGTCCAGGAGCCAGTTCACTTCCCACTGGGCGTAACTCATCACCAGTAGAAAAGAAGGCGACTTTTAATTTGCGTGTCACTCTAACCTGGTTAATACCAATAGTGGCGAGTACACCCATTTCTGCAGCGCGGATAGTGATGCCTTTATGCAATACTTTTGTGCCAGCAAGCAGTTCTTCACCACATAGGCGTACATTAGCGCCTAATCGATGTGGATGTTCGATAGTAATTTTATTTTCGTTTGCTTGGACTTTTTCTTGCATTTGCACGGTATCAAAACCCACTGGTACAGGGGCGCCAGTCATTATACGAATACAGCTATTGGGTAATACATGACCCTTGAAAGGGTGGCCAGCAAAAGAACTACCCACGAGGGTAAGGGTTGTTTTATCCTGTGATGCAGCTAAATCGGTAAAACGAAATGCATAACCGTCCATTGCCGAGTTATCAAATGGGGGTAAATCAATACTCGATGCCAGATCTTCCGCTAGCACTCTGTCGATAGCTTGGGTTAATGTGACTAGCTCGGTATCTTGGGTTGCTTCAACTTGAGCTAAAAGTTGCTCAATTGCTTGATCGGGATGAAGCAATGCTGGTTGAGCGCAAGGATCTTGATTACTGGACATCAGAACTTCCTTAATGAATAGCTAAAATACTATCAACTGTATCTTGGTTGAAATAGGTCTTTGCTTTTTAATGGTGCTTAGTATGCCATGATGGCACAAGAGTTTTATGATCACACTTAAGGTTTTATATTTTATGTCGAAAAATAATGCCAAGACGGGTTGGTACTTGTACATTATTCGCTGTGCAAACTCACATTTATACACGGGTATCACCACGGATATTGCTCGTCGTTTTGCCGAGCATCAAGCCAGTGGTCCTAAAGCGGCTAAATATTTAAAAGGTAAAGGCCCGTTAACCTTAGTTTATCAAGAATCATTAACTGATCGAAGTGAAGCGTCAAAACGCGAGATTACTGTTAAAAAATATACTAGGCAGCAAAAATTATTGTTGATTGAACAGCATGCGTTAATCCACCCAACGGAACGATAAGTTGCCTATATTAATGACTTTTCTATATTGAAAAAGTTGGTCTGCAATTGTTTTACGACTAAACTGAATGATGGCATCACAATGGTGAATGGTGGCAGTACAATGGTTAAGTTGTTAATGAGTGTTGCGCTGATCATTTGTTGTTTTGCATTTCCTTTAGCCGCACAACAAGTACGCATTCAATCTGTTCAATCTTCAGAAAATATCACCTACCAATATTATTACGATTTGTTACAGCTAATATTAACCCAAACCGCTGACGATTATGGCTCGGCTGATATTGTTGTTATCAACACCCCATTGTCACAGTCTCGTGGTTTTAGTATGTTAAAAGCCGATTTGCTAGATGTCTTTTGGGCTGGCACCACTGTTGAGCGCGAGCGTAAGTTCCATGCAATTAAAATTCCTCTGGTTGGTGGGTTATTGGGTGCAAGAGTACCGGTAATTGTTCGCGATAGATTCGCTGAATTTGAAGCGATAAACACGCCAAGGCAACAGCAACAATTAGTCGCGTGCCAGGGGGCACAGTGGCCAGATTCGGATATTTTAGAATATAACGGTTATCTAGTTGAACGGGTGATTACCTTCCAGTTAATTTACAGTATGTTGAAACAGCAGCGCTGTGATTATTTTCCTCGTGGTTTAAATGAGGCTTATGCTGAGGTGAACACGAAAGGTAACGAAAGCTTGATGGTGTACGATAAACTCATATTACATTATCCATTACCTATGTATTTTTTTGTTAGTAATGACCACCCGCGCTTAGCGCAACGCATTACTCAAGGTTTAGAGGCACTCATTGCGACAGATCAGCTACATGAGTTTATTGAACAGCATGAAACAACTCGAGATATGTTCCCGCTCAGTAAATATAACAACCGTCGTATTTTTGACTTAGCTAATCCACTGTTACCGCCACAAACACCTTTTCAAAACCAAGATTTATGGATTGATTTACCGCATCCCACAAAAAACGCCGCAGCACTTGTGGAGTGATACGGCGTTATTTAATTTCATCGTTTATACAGCGTTGAAGCTTATTTAGATGCTCGCAACACAGGGTACTTCATGTATTCGCTGTCGTAGTATGGGCTACGTTGGTAAAACCAGCGTAATCTTGCTTGGCTATCTTTCGCAAAATCAGGGTCTTTAAGCGCTTGATCAAACTCAGCTTGTAGAGCTGGATTGTCGAGTAACATTTTTGCCGCTAAAGGTTCCACTGCATAGTCTTCAATGTATTCTGTACGGGTGAAAATGGTATTAAACATGCCCCAATAAAACAATGAATCCTCAGCTTGAGGTTCAAGTAATAGCATTGCTAAGTCACCCAAAGGCTGGTCGGTTGGAATACGCATGCTACCTGCAGGAAGGTAGGCGTTTATTTTATGAATAGCCGTTGTTGCCGTTACCGTTTGATGACCTTCATAATCAGCGCTTGAGAATAATGGATCGCTAAATTGATATTGCTGCGCGGTTATCGAGGCTGGCTTATTCAGTCGTGTCATTCGAATACCATGTAAAGATAAACGCTCAATAACGTTTGTCCATTGTGGTGGAATATAATAAGCCACAGGACGAGTTACCGTGATATCAGCTTTTGTATTAGCCACAATTGGTAAGTTTTCATATAACTTAGGTTCACCAGTCCAGCGTACTACTTTGTCACCACTGATTGGGCTTTGCTCAACACGGTAATCAATCCCTTTAAAGTCTTTTCCTTCTGCTAAGGTTTCACTTTGCCAACTAATGGTTAACTCGCTTGGATTACGATATTTGTCTTCATTAATCGCAGACTTTAGCTTGGTGCTATTTTTTGCCACCGTTTTAAGGGTTTGCTCGAGTGTAATGTAAGTACCTAGAACGCGTTGCTTATAAGGTTTAAGGCTATGGTTTTCAATTAGGATCGTCGGTAAATGGCGAGCATCACCGTAACCATTGGAAAAGCGTGGGCTAGGGTTCCACAATGACAGGCCTTTAGTCATGTCAGTATTATCGTTAGCAAATACCAACTGGCCCGGAATGTGGCCTTGTTCGGTTAATGCATGTTCAACCGCGGGGCGGTAA
>NZ_PJAP01000432.1:0-4915 GCF_002836795.1 Shewanella sp. 11B5
GATTCTGCATGTTGAATAAAAAGTTGCTCTAATTCTTCTACACCTTTTTTATCAATTGCGGTAAAAGGTTCGTCGAGGATCCATATTTTACAATTACTGTGTTGTAATCTTGCTAATGCGGTACGTCGATGTTGTCCCGCAGATAAATGACCTGCTAGTGCTTCTTCAAAACCGGTTAAATTGACTTTCGCCAAAATTGCAGTGGTATCGAAATCATCATAGCCACTAATTCTTAAATTGAAGTTAAGATTTTCTTCTGCTGTTAGCTCACTTTTTACGCCAGCTAAATGCCCAAGATATAGTAAGTCGTGATTAAATTCGTCTCTACAGCGATTGATGTTTTCACCACTATATTCAACTTCACCAGCATAGGGACGTGACAAACCAGCAATAATTCGTAAAAGACTGGTTTTACCTGCACCATTAGGGCCTTCAATCTGGACAATATCCCCCGCATTGATATTAAAACTCAGTCCATCAAATAGAATGCGCTCTTCCCGAATACAGGTTAATTCGTTGGCACTTAATAGCACTTGTGATTGGTTTGATATGGTCACTTATCCCTCTTATTTTACTTGAGGATGAATTCGAAATGATATTAACACAAACACTTTTATCGGTTTAGCTTTGTCACTGATTAAGTGCTAGCAATTTGATATGGTTCCAAAATTATGTATTTAGTTTGAACTTTTTCATCGATTACTAATATATTACCTTAACTACACAGATTGTCTTGATTTAGAGCCTAAGCTGAGATTGTTATCACAAAAAGATGAGTTTTTTTGCTAATTGTAGTAATCTAACGTTGCTAAAAATGAGTCTGCCTTCTAAATCAAAGGGCAGCGTTAAGCTTTGTATATTTGCAATTAGGAACGATGAATATGAAAAAATTGTTAGCAATGACTGCAGTAGCTGCCTTAACTTTGTCTGCAAATGTATTTGCTCAAGAAGGTGAAGCTATTTATAATAAAGCGTGTCAAGTATGTCACAGCATGGGTGTGGCCGGTGCGCCTAAAGTTCATGACACTGCGGCATGGGAACCACGTCTAGCAAAAGGTTTAGATGCCTTAGTGGGTTCAGTTAAGTCTGGTTTAAACGCAATGCCACCAGGTGGTATGTGTACTGACTGTACTGATGAAGATTACAAAAACGCAATTCAGTTTATGTCTAAGTAGTTTTCAACTAAATCAAAAAACCGGCTTTGTAGCCGGTTTTTTTATGGGTTAATTTCAGTGATGCTAACTTTTAACATCACTAATATTACACAGTGCTATTGCACTAAGGTATCCAGAGTTAGTGTAGCATTGCCACCCACCTTAACGGCTTTAATGTTACCCTTTAGGTCACCAGACTGTGGTTTCACGCTGCCATTTTTTGACAGTACTGCAATGATTTCTACTTCTCCGACAGAACTCAGTTTTACATCACCACCCATAGAAGTACTGTCATCTAGTGTGACAGTGACAGGTAAGCTGCTAGCACTGATTTTAGTTGCTGCTAGCGGTACTTTTGGGCCTTGAGTTGCTCGTGCGAAAATAAACACAGTATCGGTATCAGCTACTTTGTCTGCTAATTCTGGAGCAATAGAAATTTCAATTGCGACTGTATTAGCATTGCTCGTAACAGCTGGCTTTTGAGTTGACTCACCATTAGGCATTGCCGAGCCTTCATTAAGGCGCATGTTTGCAGATTCAATTGCATTCATTAATGCTGTTCTATCAACATCATCACGATCGCTGTCTAAGATCATCTGCCAAGCATTGATAGCTTTTTTGTAATCAGCGGTAAAGAATGCATCCATACCAACAAGAAGTAGTGTAGAAGGGTCTTGTGGGTCTAAGGCTAAAGATTGATCAATCACAGCTTGAATCGCCGGCGACATCTGCTGATTCGCTTTATAGTATAGCGCGGTTGCTTTAGGCCCAAGGAGTTCTGCTTGCGTGCCGACAAGTTCCATTACCTTATCAAATGCGCCAATGGCTTTATCATATTGGTTGGCAGATATATAAGCATGGCCAAGGCTAAACCAAGCTTGGCTATCGTCTGGCTGTGCCTGAACCTTAGCTTCCATCATCTGCACCCGTTGCGACATAATTTGCGCAGGATCCATACCTTGATGAGGATTGCTTGCTTGTGGTGGGTTAGCTAATTCGTTGTAAGCACCGAGGTGTTGATATAAGTAACCAGATACTGCTAATAGACACAGGGTCATAAAAGCAGGCCATAATGCGGTTTTCGATTTAATTTCTACATCAAGGGAGTCATCACCCTTCTGGCTCATGTCCTGAAGTAGATTTATCTCTAATTCTTTCTTTAATGCCTCGAATTCGACCTGATCTAATAATTGGTCTTGCAATTCCTTTTCAAGAATGGAGATGCGTTCAGCAAAAAGTTCAAGGTTAGTTTGTCTACGAACACCTGATTCTTCAGCTTGTAACAGCTTTTGTTGGCGAAAATGTGGAACCCAAATCATGATTAGGCCGATGAGTACGACAAGCGCAATAAATATCCAAAATGTGGTCATTGTTTCAATATTCACTTTTAGGTTAACAGAGAAAGCGGTTTTTCCGCAGTGCTTGGAATCTTGATTATACGTAAAGATTATTAATTGAATAGTAATATAAGGAAGATATGAATCTAAATCCTGAGAGTTGCGTACTGGTTCACAGATTGAATTGTTTGTCTAACTTAAGACGAAACTTTGTTAAGGTAACCATGTCAGACTGGTTGTTATAAATTTTCGTTTTGATTGAATAGATACTCATAATGAGACTAGTGACCCAATTTTGTACGAAAATGGCAGACAGAAGCCATAGCAAGTTCTAAAATGCGTTAAAATTCGTTTAAGCTAATGTGCGTATATTAGTTTCACCGCATTAATTAGTACTGCCGTGATTTGTTTGTTTCAGATCCGCTAATTTTTTTAGACTAAGGAATACCCATGATTCCAGAACTTGGACATTTCTCGCTAATTCTCGGTTTGGCTTTTGCCTTACTGCTAGCTAGCGTGCCGTTATATGGTTCCGCACGTAAAGACCAGTATCTTGTTCGCTATGCCTGGCCACTGACATACGGAATGTTTTTTTTCATCAGTCTCTCCGTTATAGCGCTAGGGTACAGCTTTGCTGTTGATGATTTCTCTGTGGCTTATGTCGCCCATCACTCTAATTCTCAACTACCAATATTCTTTAAAATTGCGGCGGTATGGGGTGGTCATGAAGGTTCATTATTATTCTGGGTATTCGCGTTGTCTGTATGGACTGCGTCAGTGGCACTGTTTAGTAAGGGCTTAGAAGAAGTCTTTACTGCAAGGGTGTTATCTGTTTTAGCGATGATCGTTGTTGGCTTCAGTTTATTCATGATCCTAACTTCTAGTCCATTTGAACGGATATTCCCTATTCCTCTAGAAGGGCGAGATTTAAACCCAATGTTGCAAGATGTTGGCTTAATCTTCCATCCGCCAATGTTGTATCTAGGGTATGTGGGTTTCTCGGTATGTTTTGCTTTTGCTATTGCAGCCCTTATGAGTGGCAGACTTGATTCTGCTTGGGCACGCTGGAGTCGTCCTTGGACTTTAGCTGCATGGATATTTCTAACTGGTGGTATTTCACTTGGTTCTTGGTGGGCTTACTACGAATTAGGTTGGGGCGGCTGGTGGTTCTGGGACCCAGTTGAAAATGCATCATTTATGCCTTGGTTAGTCGGTACTGCTTTAGTGCACTCATTAATTGTGACGGAAAAGCGTGGGGCATTCCGTAACTGGACTGTATTGCTGTCTATCTTTGCCTTCTCATTAAGTTTACTCGGCACCTTTATTGTACGTTCGGGCGTTCTTACTTCAGTGCATTCTTTTGCAGCAGATCCAAGTCGTGGCTTGTTTATCTTGTTGTTGTTAGGTATTGCCATTGGTGGTTCATTAACTTTGTTTGCCTTCCGAGCAAGCGAAATGAGTAGCCCTGCACGATTTGAGCTTAAATCGAAAGAAACCATGTTACTAATCTGTAATGTGTTACTCACTGTTGCGGCAGGTACCGTTTTGCTGGGTACGCTTTATCCGTTACTGATCGATGCATTAGGCATGGGTAAAATTTCTGTTGGCCCTCCATATTTTAATGCCGTATTTGTGCCTATCGTGTTAGTGCTATTTGGCTTTATGGGTATTGGTCCAATTATTCGCTGGAAGAAATCTAAACCGGGTGAAATTAAAAAGCAGTTACTTGTGCCTGCTATTATCGCGTTAGTGGTTGGTGTGTCGGCTCCATTTGTTGCTGATGGTCAATTTAATGCTTGGGTGATGTGTGGTGTAGCGGCTACAACGTGGATCATGCTATCAACTTTGCGGGCTGCTTATAATATTGTAAGCAACAAAGAAGGTGGTATCAGTCTTAATAAAATGGGCCGTAGCCAATTAGGCATGATCGTCGCTCATTTTGGTATTGCTGTGTCGGTAATGGGCGCAACTATCGTGTCTAATTACTCGATTGAAAAAAGCGTGCGTATGGGACCAGGAATTAGCCAAGAACTGGCTGGTTATACATTTAAGTATTTAGAAACTAAAAATGTAGTAGGTCCAAACTATACCGCTCAACAAGGTCAAATCGAAATCTACAAAGATGATGAATTTATTACCTTGTTAAAGCCTGATCGTCGTCAATATAATGTTCGAACTATGGATATGACCGAAGCGGGTATTGATTGGGGATTGTTCCGCGATTTATATGTCACTATGGGCGATCCAATTAGTTTAACTGAGTTTGCTGTGCGTCTTAATTACAAGCCATTTGTTCGTTGGTTATGGTTTGGCTCGATCTTCATGATGATAGGTGGGTTCCTTGCGGCATCTGATAAGCGTTATCGTGTGAAGCAGGTTGCAACAGAAGATGCAGCAAAAGCAAAATTAGCGACAGCTTAATAT
>NZ_PJAP01000433.1:0-4892 GCF_002836795.1 Shewanella sp. 11B5
AAAAAGTATTGTGGCTCAAATCGATATTAAAAAGGGCGAATCATTTAATGACAATAATTTGACAATAAAAAGGCCGGGAACCGGCATGTCACCGGATAATTTTTGGCAGCTTACATCAGGTCAAGTCGCTTCTAAAAACTACCAGTCTGGAGACCTCATTGATGAGTAAGCCATTAATCATGATTGGTTCTGGTGGCCATGCAAGTGTACTAATGGATTTGCTTCATCTTAATGGTTGTAACGTCATTGCGTATATATCGCCATGCAAAAATATTACAAATCAAATGTTTGAATCTATTAGGCATTTAAGCAATGATGAAGACATACTCCAGTTTAATCCAGATGAGGTGTTGTTGGTTAACGGACTGGGAAGCTTACCAAAGCAAAATAACCGTGCAAAATTAGCTACGTTTTTTACCGAGCTCGATTTTAACTTTACCACTGTCATATCGCCACATGCGATAGTGTCTTCATCTGTATATTTGGCACAGGGTGTGCAAGTCATGTCTGGAGCCATTATCCAAGCTGGTGTTTATGTGGGTGAAAATACCATTATCAACACAGGGGCGATTATTGAGCATGATTGTTATGTTGGTGCTAATAATCATATCGCCCCTCGTGCGACACTTTGTGGCAATGTTAAAACTCAAGATAATGTTCACGTTGGTGTTCATGCCTGTGTAATTCAGGGCATTAATGTTGGCGGAAACGTTATAGTGGGCGCAGGAGCTTCAGTTGTTAAAAATGTAGATGATAACTCGATTGTTTTTGGTCATCAGGCTTTAATCTGTAAGGGAAATTAAACATTATGAAAAAGCATTGGAAAGATGTTGCTTTAGCACCGAAGCAGTCCATTCGTGATGCTTTAGAGATCATTAACCTTCATGCTCTGCAAGTTGCTTTGGTTGTCGATGACAATGATCAATTGCAAGGTGTTGTTACAGACGGTGATATAAGACGAGCTTTATTAAATAATCTTACGCTTGACCAGTCTGTGGCTCTCGTCATGAACCGCAATCCAATTACTGCAACGTTTGATACCCCCAAGCAAAAACTCATCCGCTTAATGGAGAAAAAAAGTATTTTAGCTATTCCATTGATTAAATGTGGAAAAGTTGCAGGTCTTCAAACCTTAAAACAGGCGTTGAATCAACCTTATTATGATAATCCTGTGCTTATTATGGCGGGTGGCTTTGGTACGCGTTTACGTCCATTAACGGATAACTGCCCTAAGCCAATGCTAAAAGTAGGTAATAAACCGCTTTTAGAAATGACGATTCTTAATTTTGCCAAAGCTGGGTTTGTGAATTTTTATATTTCAACTCACTTCATGCCTGACCAGATTAAAGACTATTTTGGTGATGGCAGCCGACTCAGCGTCAATATTACCTATATCCATGAAGATGAACCGTTAGGCACTGGTGGAGCATTAGGCTTACTGCCGGATGATATTCCTGCGTTGCCGCTTATTATGATGAATGGTGATGTATTAACAAAAGTTGACTTTCAGCGTTTACTGGATTTTCATAATGAAAGTGAAGCGCATGCCACTATGTGCGTGAGAGAATATGAATACCAAATTCCTTATGGTGTGATTAATGGCAAAGGGAATACTGTTGTGAGTATGGAAGAGAAGCCAACTCAACGCTTTTTTGTCAATGCAGGTATCTATGTCGTCTCACCAGAGATAATCAAACAAGTGAGTGTCAATCAAGTGATTGATATGCCGACGCTGTTGGACAATAAGATTCAAACTGGCGGTAAAGTGTTAATGTTCCCATTACATGAATATTGGTTAGACATTGGCCGGTTAGATGATTTTAACCGTGCTCAAGCGGATATATGTGCATTAGGAATGAGTGAATGATTTCCGCCGTCGTGATCGGCTTGGGTGGCATTGCCACTCGGCACCGAAAAAATATAAAGCAGCTCTTACCAGGGGTAAAAGTTTATAGCTTGTCTGCCAGTGGCAGAAACATCACTCTGCCGATAGAACATGCTGATGCTGTTTTATCGAGTATGAGTGAGGTTATTCAGCTAAAGCCTGATTTTGTCATTATTGCTTCACCATCTTCATTACACTCTCAGCATGCTATTCCGTTAATTGAAGCTAATATTCCGATATTAATTGAAAAACCTATCGCCGCGACAACGGCTCAAGCTAATGCTTTGGTAGTCGCTTTTGTAGAACATCGCACCCCCGTTGCCATTGGTTATTGTTTACGTTTTATGCCTGCAGCATTAAAGCTTAAAGCCATCATCGACAGTAATCTGCTGGGTGATATTTATCATTGCGCTTGTAACGTTGGACAATACTTACCAGATTGGCGTCCCAGTAAAAATTATTTATCAACAGTATCTGCAAACGCAGAGTTAGGTGGAGGGGTATTATTAGAGCTCAGTCATGAGTTGGACTACTTACAATGGATATTGGGTGATCTGAAATTTGAACATGCAATATTACGTAGTTCAAACGAACTTAATTTAACTGTTGAAGAGATAGCTGATTTAACCTTATCTACGGGTTCAGGGATTATATGTCAGCTCCATATGGATTTTTTACAGCGCATACCGCAGCGTAAATGCCAATTCATGGGGCTTAAAGGTCGTGTGGAATGGGACTTAGTTGAAAACAGTATCACAGTGTTTAATCAGCAAGGTACGCAATTGATTTATTCAGAGCCTACTTGGGATAGAAACATAATGTATCTCGACATGCTTAAGTCATTTATTGCTCAAATTCATAATGATTTAAACGATAACTCGACTGTGTCACAAGCAGCTAAAACAATTGCATTAATCGATACTGTGAAAGACCAAGCGTGTTACAGAGGACGAATATGAAAACATACGGATTTATTTTTGCTCGGGGCGGGTCAAAAGGATTACCCAGAAAGAACATCAAATTATTACACGGTAAGCCACTTATTACTTATTCGATAGAAAGTGCCATTTTGTCGCCTATGATAGATAAGGTTTTTGTATCAACTGAAGATGCTGACATTGCTGCTATAGCTACTCAAGCAGGTGCGGAAGTGATTACTCGGCCTGCTGAATTAGCGAGTGATACCAGCCCTGAATGGCTATCGTGGCAACATGCCTGCCAGTGGGTAAAAGATAAATATGGTGACTTTGATTATCTAGTCAGTTTACCTGCGACAAGCCCACTGCGAAGTGTTGAAGATATATCAGCTGCAATTGTTGCACTTTTACCCGATTCACCCAATAGTTTACCCACCTTTGATGCTTGTATTTCGGTAACGCCTGCCAATCGTAGTCCATATTTTAATATGGTGGTTAAGCATGAGTCTGGACAGGTATCAGTTGTTAATCCATTAGAGGGCAACTTTGCTAGAAGGCAAGATGTACCAGAAGTTTTTGATATGACAACGGTTGTTTATAGCACTACTCCTGAATATGTATTAGCGAGTAAAAACATATTCAATGGCAGGATAACCAGCATTGAAGTGCCAAAAGAACGCGCAATCGATATTGATGATATTTATGATTTTATGCTGGCGGAAGCCATTTTAAAGAAAGGGTAAAATATGCTGTCTAATAAGCGAATTTTAGTTTTAGGTGCCGGTGGCTTGTTGGGGAAAGTGGTTGTCGATGCACTTTTAACCAATAACGCAGAGGTGATTGCGACAGACATCCAAACAGAACCTTTGTTCGCTCATTTTACCGCGGATTATGCTGGTAAACTTGTAATAACATCCCTTGATGTTAATAACGAAGCTAACGTGGTGTCATTTTTTAATGATCAGCAACGTATCGATGGCGTAGTGAACTGCAGTTATCCTCGCAATAAAGATTATGGCAAAAAATTATTTGACGTTAGCTTAGCGAGTTTTAACGATAATGTGTCTATGCATTTAGGTGCTGCTTTTTTGATAATGCAGCAAAGTGCGGCATTATTCTTGCGACAAAACTCCTCGCTATCAATTGTTAATATTTCTTCTATCTATGGTGTTGTGGCCCCCAAGTTTGAGGTGTATGACAACACCAATATGACTATGCCAGTAGAGTATGCGGCTATTAAGTCGGCTATTTTACATCTGAATAAATACTTTTCGAGTTTTATGTGTGATAGTCGTTTTAGAGTAAATAGTATTAGCCCAGGTGGATTATATGATTCGCAGCCTCGGGCATTTCTAGATAAATACAAACAACTAACGATGGGTGCTGGGATGTTGAATGCGACCGATATGACGGGAGCCATTTCGTTTCTTCTTTCTGAACAATCACAATACATGACTGGTCAGAACTTAATTATAGATGATGGGTTTTCACTCTAACTATGTTGAGTAAAGTAAAGTAAATTTAAATATTGATAATATACAATACTGTTTAATCTTAATAAATGATTTTTAAATTGAAAATCAAGATCCGTTCGGTCGTGACCCGGTGGTATATATAGATGTAGCAAAAACAGCGACAAAGAAAATTTTTGAGAAGAGACTGAATTTAGCTCATATCAAGCATATCGAAGAATTCCAACACATGCTTCGGAATCTAGCAATGTTTATTGAAATTGACGAAAATGTATGAGATTTAGCATGCTCTAATTAAACATTGTTATAAAAGGTTCATCGTCAGCGTTGAATTTATTACAAACTTATGCAAGGTTTGCATGATGAATTGCATTTAAAACTAGCCTCAACTCTTCTATAATTAGATTTAGTGAGTCAGACACTTGAGAAAGTAATTGCATATATTGATCAATATATACCGCAATATGTTGATGTACTTCGATTGCAAGGCAAGCTTATTACCGCTGTTAATGTGTATCTCGATAGCCTTGATAAATATCCTATACTTATAGATGTAGTCACTTGGTTAAATTGGGGTTTTTTATGATTGACGTTAATTAAGTTGATGCTGTTCAAACT
>NZ_PJAP01000434.1:0-4871 GCF_002836795.1 Shewanella sp. 11B5
ATAAACGTATCAATATTAACTTTGGTTATTACTTCTAAACCGTTGTGTTAGCCAATGATTTTTTGTTTATATCTCCCCCGATTATTAACAAAACTCTGAAGGTAATTAGACTTTTTTTAGATATATTTATAAACAACATACCAATTGGATAATATATTCTCTTTCAATATTTAATCATTTTCAACATTGTGCCAATATGCATTTAAGTAAACTACTTAAATGCATAAAGGTGTTATGTTGTTAACTTTTATCTTAACTTATCGAAATCTTATTCAGTTTGGGTTTAAGTGATTTTTGGGCTGTATTAATGGTATTGCTACAACTAGGCACGTTGTTACCCCGATAATTTTTGCAGCCCCAAAAAGCCCCTCTAGCACTTTCTCTTAAGCTCATATCACCACCACAGACGTTACATAGCGGCGCCATATGGGCACAACTGTCATTGAGGCATACCTTGAAACCGACAAAACGTTTGCGTGTCATCGGACTGCCGCATTCGTCACAGCCTGTTTCTTTGTGATCGCATAATGGAAAGTGTGAGCAAGAAAAGAATGATGTGAACTTGCCCACTCGTGGTTTTAATATCCCAGTTGTACATCGGACACAGTTAATTTGTTCGAACAAGGATTGCACTAAAGACGTACTAAATTCTTGTTGTTCAACGGCATAATCTTGTTGGATCAGTTCCACAATAAATGGGCTCACATTGGTCATATCGGCGATAACGTAAACTCGGTGCTTTGCACGGGTTAGCGCGACATAGAATAAACGCCGTTCCTCTGCAAACTCAAAATTTTCAGCTTTAGGTAAAAACGCATCAAGTAAAGGTGGCGTTATTTTTTTCGACGGAAATCCATGTATGCCTTGGGTCATTCCCATGATCACCACATAATCGGCCTCTTTACCTTTTGAAGCATGAAACGATAAACACTCAATCACGAACATCGGGTATTTAGCCGTTAACTGACGCAACATGTCTTTATCTGGCAACTGAAACCAGAAACGTGCCAGTAAGTATACTGTCGGTTTAGCTTTAAGCTTATCAACAGCTTGAGTAACGCGGACGGACAGAGCATTTAAGACTTGCTCTAATGCGTTGTTACTCGGCTCATCTTTAGTTGCGCCCTCATTGGTACCACGACGAAGTATTGATACTGCAGGCTTGGCAACTTGTACCAATGAATGGATATCTTTGTTGAGTTGATGCGGATTTTTACTCACAAAAGCGCTAGCCACTTCACCGATACGGTTATTAAATCTAAAAGTAAGATCCAAATACGTTTCGCTGGCATGGCCAAAATAACGTTTAAATTGAGTCGTTAAACGGACATCCGCACCACTAAAGCGATAAATAGCCTGCCAATCGTCGCCAACACAAAATAATGAAGTATCGCTGTTACCTTTTTTCGTGCGCGAATCTCGCAAGGCTCGCACTAAACGTGCTCTGGGTTCTGAAATATCTTGAAACTCATCGACCATGATATATTGCCATGGGCTGACATATTGACCACTTTGCAGGTATGCGAGCGCTTTGGCTATCATGTCCTCAAAGTCGATATCACCGTGAGCAGATAAATACTGTTGATACTGCTGTAAAATGGGTTGGAGTAATTCAAATGCTTTACGCGTTTGGGTAGCATTGGCAAATACCTTTTCCAGCCCGGCCTCGTCAATACAAGCGGCTTTGTACAAGCCAATGAGCTGGCTAAACAATTTTGCCAGCTCAGTGACTCGTCCCTGTTCATAAAGAGTTGCCAATATCGCTTCATCAGGTAAAGGTGAGTAGTTAACCTTAAATACCGTTAAAGCTTTTTCAAGCTTATTAATTAACTGACTTTTCTTGTGCTGATAATAAAATAATTCGATGCAGTTGGTTTGGCACTGATGATGTAACTGCCGTTTCCATTCCATTGATGTTAAATATGCAGCTTGATCGATAAAAGGAGCCGTATTATTGGCTTCATCAATGCCATAATATTCAATATAAACCTCATATTCAGGTAGATAAAAATCAGCTTGATACTGGCGAAAATCAACCGTGCTGACATCAAATTCATACTTGGCTTCATATTGATATTCAATGCCATTGGTAAACAGCCAATTGGCGATATGCAACTCACCAAAACTTTTGACCCTTTCACCTTTCAATGAGCGAATGTCGTTATCATTTAAATATTCAAAATACTCACCTTGTGTTGAAAATTCGAATGGGCTTTTTTCAACGTAATAATAACGACTAAAATAGTCAAAAAGTTGTTTACGATAAGATTCATTTTTAATCAAAACTTCTAATCTATCATGCACCCATTTGTCTTTGGCGGGTTCATCATTTACCCACGCTGATAAGCTAGGTTTCACGCCTTCAACATCGGCAATAATTTTCAGGCCTAAACTGTGAAAAGTACTGGCCTTAATATCATCACTGCCCAGCTTATGTTTAATTCGCAGATCCATTTCCATGGCGGCTTTTTTGCCATAAGCAAGCAATAGAATGTCATTAGCTTGAGCTTGACCACTATTCACTAGATAACCTGCTCTGCCCACCATTACGCTGGTTTTCCCCGTTCCAGCGCCCGCGAGAAGCAGATTACTATCATCATCGATAATACATGCTCGACGCTGTTTATTGGTTAGTGGATTTGACTCAACATGATCAAAAAAGCCCGCAAATGCAAGCAACTGTGATTGAATATAGCTTTCACGTAAGCGCTCTATATCCGCTTTATTCCAGTGATAAAAATCGTGTAATTGAGTTAATGCGGTACGTATATTAGCGGGTAGCTCAGCCCCTTCACTCCAAGGGAACCAGCGAAAGTACTCACGTTCGATTCTAGCGCGCATTTTGTCTACTAATGACTGGCGTAAATACCGACTCGATGTGGCTTTTTCAACTCGTAATATCAAATCGCACAGCGATTTTTGATGAGATAAAGCCCAGAGTAATTCGACCTGTTGCTTAAAATCAGATTTAGCAAAATAACTTAAAAATGGAATTTGATAATGGGTACCTGCAGCATTAAAGCTCAATAAGTTACCGAGTAAACTGGCACTAAACAGTGGCGGGTGATCTAATTGCTGCCATGATAACTGCCCAATAATAAGCTGTTTATTGTTATGCCGAAATCTTGCTAAAAATTGGCCATGGCTAGGTATAAAGGTAATACCCTCTTGCGTCAATTTGATCGCATTTACGTCACGCTGATACAAATGCCCAAACCAACTATGAGGGATAAAGCTAACTGAATTTTCTGATGACAAAGTAAAACCTACGACTAAATGGTTTCAGGGGGTAACCGACTCATATTTAAGATAACGTGACAGTAAATAATGAGCAATGATGGATTTAACTTGATAATACCCGCTGTGAGCGTTTCAGGGAATACGGTTGGTAAAACTCGGCTTACCCTAAACAAACAAAACGGGTATTTTTGATAGCGGTAGTTTGACTCAATATAACGTTAACATGCTGTAAGCAGTTTGATGATTAACGGTGTTTGAGACATTATGACGAATGATGTTGTATTAATTCATGATAAAAAACAGCACATACAAGCAAAATTACACGTTTACGCTATAAAATAACATCAACAACCGCATGGCCGTTTTATGTAAAAATACATCACAATGATTCTATTATTTTTGTTACTGTGGCTTATTGCAATCTCACTCGTTAACGGTGAATACTATTCACAAAACAGCTAATGCAATACAACATTCACTCATGTAAAAATCCCCGACTTAGACCAGAATGTTGTGGTGCCTCACGAATAAGGGTGAATAAATTATTCGTTATCTGCGTCGGGATTGGGATTAAACATTAACCGAGATAATATCTGCTTTTTGCATACATTACTGACTTCGCATTTAAGGATTAACCCATGCACAACGCTTCATTACCGCCAGTGATGACATCGATACTATCGTCATTAAAAGGTACTTCTAGTGTTATTCAATCATTAGTACTCATCGGGGCTTTGTGTATTACTACAGTTGATGCCGCACCACTGCAAAACACATCAATTGCCACTATTCCCCAACCTGTGAGTAATAATGCCATCGCATTGGTACACAGTAACAACAAAAGCTATTTACTCAGTTTTATGGGGCTAGCCCCAGAGAAAAACCATCTCGCGGTACACAATCATGCTTGGGCGTTATCACTTACAGAAAAAAATGCACAGTGGAAGTCAATTGCAGATGTCCCTCACATTGCGCCTTTAGCGGGCAGATTGGCGTCAATTGCCATAGGTATTAACGATAAGGCGTATGTGTTTGGCGGTTATACCGTGGCCGACAATCATGACGAAATTAGCACAATTGATAATTACCAATACTCGATTAAGACCAATCAATATACTCGTATTGCCGACATGCCAGTGGCCGTTGATGACACCACTGCAGTAGCATATCAACAGCGTTACATCTATTTATTTAGCGGCTGGCACAACGACGGCAACGTCAATTTAGTCCAAGTGTATGACACCCAGACCAACACTTGGGCTCAAGCGAGCCCAATACCAGCACCGGCTGTATTTGGTCAAGCAGTAGGAATGGTAGGTAATCAGCTGGTGTTATGCGACGGCGTAAAAGTACAAGCTAATATCAACGCGCGCCGCAGTTACCAAGCATCACCCGTGTGTTTGTATGGTGAGGTCAATCCAGATAACCATTTGCGAATTGATTGGCAATTACTGCCGCATTACTCTGTCGCGGCTAATATCAACGCAAGTAAATCTACAATAACTGAATCAAACGTCAACCCATCAATAGCAAACATAGCGGAATCAAACACTGCTGCAACTGCTACAGCACATTACCGCATGGCTGCTACCGGGATTAAAACAGCAACTGGTGGCCAAATTGTATTTTTA
>NZ_PJAP01000435.1:0-4848 GCF_002836795.1 Shewanella sp. 11B5
ATGTTGATCAAAAAGTTTCAGGATCAATATATTCACTGGGAAGAGAACTCATTTCCAGGTTCACTCGGCAATGTGATTGCTGGGCGTATCGCTAACCGCTTTGATCTAGGCGGCATGAATTGCGTGGTTGACGCAGCTTGTGCAGGTTCTTTAGCGGCAATGCGCATGGCGATTACAGAGTTAGTTGAAGGCCGCAGTGACATGATGCTCACTGGTGGTGTGTGTACCGATAACTCGCCTTCCATGTACATGAGCTTTTCAAAAACACCGGCATTTACCACCAACGACACCATTCAACCTTTTGACATTGACTCAAAAGGCATGATGATTGGTGAAGGTATTGGCATGATGGCGCTTAAACGTCTTGATGATGCCGAGCGTGATGGTGATCGAATTTATGCTGTTATCAAAGGTATTGGCTCATCATCAGATGGTAAGTTTAAAAGTATCTACGCACCGCGCCCAGAAGGCCAAGCAAAAGCATTAAGACGCGCTTATGACGACGCTGGTTTTGCGCCGCACACTGTTGGCTTAATTGAAGCCCATGGTACTGGTACTGCAGCTGGTGATGTCGCAGAGTTCAATGGTTTAAAATCAGTGTTTGCCGACGGTAATGACACTCAACAGCACATTGCTCTTGGGTCAGTTAAATCACAAGTTGGCCACACTAAATCAACAGCAGGAACCGCTGGTGTGATTAAAGCAGCTCTGGCTTTGCATCATAAAGTGTTGCCACCGACCATTAACGTCAGTAAGCCGAATCCTAAATTAAACATTCAGGACTCGCCATTTTATTTAAACACCGAAACCCGTCCATGGCTGCCTCGGGCAGACAATACCCCACGCCGAGCGGGTATTAGTGCCTTTGGTTTTGGTGGCACTAACTTCCACATTGTATTGGAAGAATACCGTCAAGAACATGTTCGTGGCGATAAGTATCGTCAACGTTCAGTGCCACAAAGCCTATTGATCCATGCTGAAAACAAAGCCGCATTACAGGCTCAATTAACCGCACTGCAAAGTGAAATTAAGGCTGTTGATACCACACAGCAAAATCGCCAAGAAATTGTGTTAGCCGATTTTGGTAAACGTTTTGCCTTAAATACTATTGCCCCTAACGCGGCACGCATAGGCTTAGTGGTTGCTTCATTAGCAGACTTAACCATTCAGCTGACTCAGGCGCTGGCGCAGTTAAGCTCAAATACTGCCGACTGCTGGCAATTGCCTTCTGGTACCAGTTATCGCGCAGCAGCATTGATTCATCCTGAAGCTGCAAGCCATAAAGTGGCAGCACTATTTGCAGGACAAGGGGCACAATATCTGAACATGGGCGCCGATTTAGCCTGTTTGTATCCAGAAATGCGTCAGCAACTGATGCAAGCAGATAAGGTGTTTGCCCAACATAAACAAACACCACTATCGCAAATTATGTACCCAAATCCTGCTTTTGAAGCCGAAGATATTGCCGCGCAACAGGCTGCATTAACCAATACCGCCAATGCCCAAAGTGCTATTGGTGCGGTGAGCATGGGCCAATATGCATTATTGACTCAAGCAGGTTTTAAAGCTGATATGGTTGCCGGCCATAGTTTTGGTGAACTGTCAGCATTATGTGCTGCAGGCGTCATTAGCCAAGCTGATTATTATCAATTGGCCTTTGCTCGTGGCCAAGCAATGGCGGCGACACCTAAAGATCAAGACGCTGGGGTAATGTACGCCATTATTGTCCCCGCTCAATCTGTTGACAACGGTGTTGAAAAGCTTGAACAGTGCATTAGTGCATTTGAAGGCGTCAAGGTGGCTAATTACAATGCACCAACCCAATTGGTTATTGCAGGGCCAACAGCGTCATGTACCTTAGCGGCACAAGCAATCACTACTGAACTTGGTTTTAAAGCAATCGCCCTGCCGGTTTCTGGCGCGTTCCACACTCCATTAGTAGCCCATGCTCAACAACCTTTTGCTGCGGCAATCAATAAGATTAAATTTGCTAAGCCAAAACTAAGCCTTTATGCCAATGGCACAGGTAAAGCACATCCTAATGATCCAAAAGCAATCCAAGCAGCATTTAGTGAACATATGTTGCAATCGGTTCGTTTTAGCGAGCAACTAAACGCCATGTATGATGCGGGTGCTCGAGTATTTGTTGAGTTTGGCCCTAAAAACATCCTCCAAAAATTGGTGGAGGCTACCCTAGGCAATAAAGCAGAATCAGTCAGTGTAGTGAGCTTGAACCCAAATCCTAAAGGCAATAGTGACACTCAACTGCGCCAAGCAGCGTGTCAGCTTGCGGTATTAGGGGTGGCATTAACTGAGGTTGATCCTTATCAAGCGCCTATCGCTGAGCTTGCCAAAGTGTCACCGATGAACGTTAAGTTAACCGCGAGTAATTATATTAGTCCGGCCACTCAAGCCAAAATGCAAAAGTCATTGCAAACCGGCACCGTTACCAGCCAGACAGTGGAAGTGCCTGTCGAGAAAGTTGTGGAAAAGATTGTGGAAAAAGAAGTCATTAAAACTGAATACATTGAAGTGCCTGCAACATCAGCACAAGCTCAATCCTCTGTAGTAGACGCACCTTTAGCGGCAACGACTCCTGTAGCTAAAGCTCAGCAGGTTAGCTCAAGTGTGCCAGCTTCGGCCGATAGTATCGGTGCATTTTTTGCTGCGCAGCAACAAACAGCTGAATTACATCAGCAGTTTTTAGCTATACCACAGCAATATGGCGACACCTTTGCTCACCTGATGACAGCCCAAGCGCAAATGGCGTCATCGGGATTAGCCATTCCAGAAAGCTTGCAACGTTCGATGGAGATGTTCCACCAGCATCAAGCACAAACATTGCAAAGTCATACCCAATTTTTAACGCAGCAAGCACAAGCAAACCAAGCCGCATTAGCCATGTTGCAAGGGCAAACGGTAACACCTTCAATACAAGCAACAGTACCTGTACCTGCTCCATCAGTACAGCCTGCGTTTGTACAGCCAAACCAAGTTGCTCAAGCCACAACGACACCTTCGCCAGTGGTAGCACCTATTGCTCCAGCTCCGGTTCAAACAGCTCAAGCGGTTCAATCTCAACCGACAGCCAGTCAACCTGTTCAAGCTCCTGTCTCCCAGCAAGTTAGTTCAGCAGCGGTTTCTGCAGCAACAGCCGGACTAACACAGCAACAAGTGTTAGACACTATGCTCAATGTGGTCGCAGACAAAACCGGTTACCCAACAGAAATGCTTGAACTTGGCATGGACATGGAAGCCGACCTTGGTATCGACTCAATCAAGCGGGTAGAAATTTTAGGCACAGTACAAGATGAGCTTCCAGGCTTACCTGAACTGAGCCCAGAAGATTTAGCCGAGTGTCGCACCTTGGGCGAAATCGTTAGCTATATGCAAACCAAATTACCAGCGGCCAACTCGGTTGCTGTAGCGTCAACGGGATCAACATCGGTAGATGCTGTTGCACCTGCATCAACAGGCTTAACGGCTGAAAACGTCCAACGTACCATGTTAGCTGTGGTTGCCGATAAAACCGGTTACCCAACTGAAATGCTTGAACTTGGCATGGACATGGAAGCTGATTTAGGTATCGATTCAATCAAGCGCGTTGAGATTTTAGGCACAGTACAAGATGAGCTTCCAGGTTTACCTGAACTGAGCCCAGAAGATTTAGCTGAGTGTCGCACCTTGGGTGAAATCGTTAGCTACATGCAAACTAAACTGCCTGCTGCCAGCACAGTGGCTGCAGCACCAATTGCATCTGCAGCGCCAGCAACAGGCTTAAGTGCAGAAAGCGTTCAGCGTACTATGTTAGCTGTGGTTGCCGATAAAACCGGTTACCCAACTGAAATGCTTGAACTAGGCATGGACATGGAAGCCGACCTTGGTATCGACTCAATTAAACGCGTTGAAATTCTCGGCACAGTGCAAGACGAGCTCCCTGGTTTGCCTGAACTGAATCCAGAAGATTTAGCCGAGTGTCGTACCTTGGGCGAAATCGTCAGCTACATGCAGACTAAACTGCCAGCAGTCAGCACTGCGGCTCCAGTAGCAACTGTATCTGCACCTGCAACTTCGGGCTTGAGTGCTGATACAGTATTAAGCACCATGATGTCAGTAGTAGCCGACAAAACCGGTTACCCTGCAGAAATGCTGGAACTGAGCATGGACATGGAAGCCGACCTTGGTATCGACTCAATCAAGCGGGTAGAAATCTTAGGCACAGTACAAGATGAGCTTCCAGGCTTACCAGAACTGAGCCCAGAAGATTTAGCCGAGTGTCGTACCTTGGGCGAAATCGTTAGCTACATGCAAACCAAACTGCCTGCAGCCAACACTGAGGCTCCAGTATCTGCTCCAGCAACAACAGGTTTAAGTGCTGATACCGTTTTAAGCACCATGATGTCAGTGGTAGCCGACAAAACCGGTTACCCTGCTGAAATGCTTGAACTGAGCATGGACATGGAAGCAGACCTTGGTATCGACTCAATCAAACGCGTCGAGATTTTAGGTACTGTGCAAGATGAGCTTCCAGGCTTACCTGAGCTGAACCCAGAAGATTTAGCCGAATGTCGCACCTTAGGTGAAATCGTTAGTTACATGCAAACCAAATTGCCTGCAGCAACCGCTATTGCGGCGGTCGCACCAACATCAACTGCAAACAAGGTTGACGTTAACACCGCGGCATTACCGCCGCACAGCGAGGTAGCGCTAAAAAAGTTACCAGCGGCGGATAAACTCGCAGATTGCTTTTCAACAGACTCTTGTATTGTCATCACAGACGATGGCCACAATGCAGGTTTACTGGCTGAAAAGCTAAATGCAAAGGGATTAACCGTCGCCGTTATTCGT
>NZ_PJAP01000287.1:0-11263 GCF_002836795.1 Shewanella sp. 11B5
CGGATGATGTTGCCGTTGAAGAACCGATAAAGTCAGCTGAAGCAAAGGCGGATGATGATATTGATGCATTGTTGGCTGAGTTTGATATGCCAGCAGAGTCGGACGATGTTGCCGCTGAAGAGCCGATAAAGTCAGCTGAAGCAAAGGCAGATGATGATATCGATGCATTGTTGGCTGAGTTTGATATGCCAGCAGAGCCAAATGTTGCTGCCGTTGAAGAACCGCAAATATCAGCTGAAACAAAGGCCGATGACGATATCGATGCATTGTTGGCTGAGTTTGATATGCCAGCTGAATCGGACGATGTTGCCGCTGAAGATCCGATAAAAGCAGCTGAAATAAACGCGGAAGATGATCTTGATTCATTATTATCAAAATCTGATTCAGAACAAACTGATGTTGATGCTCCTACTGCAACGGACGACGATATAGATCAACTCCTAGCTGGCTTATCTGCAACCAAGAATGAGAACGAACAAGATAGTTCAACAGATAGTTCAGAAGATGATGGAGATACTGAACCTCAGCCACTAAACAGTGATTCAGTTGATAACGATGATGATATTGCCGCGTTAATTGCAGCTGAGTTACAAGATGATGCTAACGAGGATGTCCCAGACGTAGAGTCGAGTGACGATGACATTGATGCATTGTTATCTAGCTTGAATGAGCCTGTTATTGAATCAGTATTTGACGAAGAAAGTGATGAATTATCTACAGGAGAACAAGCATCTTCCGATAGTGATGATTTAGCGACGCAAATCGCAGCTGAGTTAAGCGATGATGAAGATGTCGCTGACTCTATGGATGATAATGAAACCAGTGACGATGACATCGATGCATTATTAGCGAGTCTTAACGAGCCGGTGGTTGAGTCAGATGCTGATGTTCAGGAAAAAGCGGCAGTCCAAGCACAGATTGCAGCTGAATTAGATGATGATACATCTAGCGAAGAATCTACATCTGATGATGAGTCACTCGATGATGACATTAATACCTTATTGGCAAGCTTTAAAGACGATATAAAAGACGACGCTCCGTTGATTGGCGAGACTGAAAATATTGACTCTGACGGCACTCAAATGGACGGCACCCAATCTGATAATGAAAGTATCGACGATAATGCATTGTTTGATGAGTTTGATGAATATCTTAATGATATCGATTTAACTAACACTGATGATGTCGCAGATATTGAAACGACCCCGTTTATTGAGCCTGAAACCGATGCTGATAAAGCTGCAGACAGCGATGACCAAGATAACAGCTGGTTAGATGCTGAACTTGAAGCCGCGTTAGCATCAACGAGCAATAATGATGTTGAGTCCGATCAAGAAACTGCAGCTATACCAACTCCTGTAGCCATGCCTACATCAGAAACTGATGCCGATGATGGTTTGGATGCATTATTAGCGCAAATGGACGATGACGATAAAACTTCATCTACAGCGCAAAATAATGCCAATAAAGATTCAGGTTTCTTTAATGACCTTAAATCAAGCAAACCTAAACCTGAACTTTTAGATTGGGAAAGCGATTTACTTAAAGCTGCTGAGTCTGCTGCTGACGAGAGAGAAGTCGATGAAGCAGATGTGAGTGATGATGATCTACTGGCGGCATTTTCACAGTCACTCAAAGATGATGACAACGATGATGACTTTACCTCTGAAGATGAGTATATCCTTAGCGATGACAACTTAACGGTTGATGAAGCACTAGCAGCACTCGATCAAAAAGAACGAAGCCAATCAACAGAATATAAAGCCAGTGACGATGACTTAATGCGTTTTGAGCGTGAAAACGGTTATATCGACATTGATAAACTGTTGAACGACGCTGATGAAGATGACGATAAAACCGACCAGTATAAAGACGTCAATGTTGATATGGGCTCTGTGAATTCGTTAATCGGCAACCCGAACATGATCGATGTTGATGATGAAGAAAACTCCGTTAATGCAAAACTTGATTTAGCCAGGGCGTATATTGAAATTGAAGACCAAGACAGTGCCCGAGCGTTATTAAAAGAAGTGCAAATGGACGGTAATGAACGTCAACAATTAGAAGCCAAAAATTTACTGAAAAGTGTTAATTAACGCGAGCAATTGAGGCTGAATAGGCAAAAACATAGGCTTATGTTGACCACATAAAAGCAAACGGCGCAGATACATGCGCCGTTTTTTTGTGATAAACTGCGCGCCATTATTGAGTAGAGGATATAGGCATGCGGGTCGCGTTAGGTATTGAATATGATGGTAGTAGTTTTTGTGGGTGGCAGCGCCAACTCGAGGTCGATTCAGTGCAAGCCCAGATTGAGAAAGCGTTAAGTTATGTGGCTAATGAACCTATAACCGTATCGTGTGCCGGAAGAACAGATACTGGTGTGCACGGTACCGGGCAGGTGGTTCATTTTGACACAGATGTTCAACGTCCAATGACGGCGTGGACACAGGGCGTTAATGCTAATTTACCAGACAGTGTGGCTATACGCTGGGCAAAAGAAGTCGATGACAGTTTTCATGCTCGTTACAGTGCTACAGCCAGACGTTACCGCTATGTGATTTATAATCATAAACTGCGCCCTGGTATTTTAAGTGCAGGTGTAAGCCATTATCACGGTGATATTGATGAAACTTTGATGCATAAAGCTGCACAGCTTTTTGTTGGCGAACACGATTTTACCAGTTTTAGAGCCTTGCATTGTCAATCTAAAACACCGTTTCGAAACGTGCATCAAGTCAATGTAACTCGCCAAGGCATGTATGTGATGGTCGATATTCAAGCTAATGCATTTTTACATCATATGGTGCGAAATATTGTTGGTTCATTACTGCAAATCGGCTTAGGTAATCAACCTATAGAGTGGATAACAGAATTGTTTGCCCTGAAAAATCGTAAGCTAGCGGCACCTACCGCTAAACCGAACGGATTGTATTTGGTCGACGTAACTTATCCTGAACATTATCAATTACCTAAGCTAGCTTTGGGTCCATTGTTTATGCTCGATTAAGCCCTTTAAGCTATCTATGTTATTTACGTTAGCTAAGTTATCTTTATTGAAATGTAAAACGAATGTTCTGTATTCGCAGGCCGAGTAAGGTTTGAATAAGTTAAATGGTATTGAATTATGTCAATCGTGTCTGAAATAACTGTGCCCAATCAACAGTCAAGTTTAGCTCAATGGCTGGATTATTTGTTGGCAATTCATCCTAGCGAAATTGACATGGGTTTAACTCGAGTCAGCGCTGTTGCCGAGCGATTGAGTGTGCTTGATTTGGCGCCAGCTAAAGTGATTACCGTAGCCGGCACCAATGGCAAAGGCACTACCTGCGCCATGTTGGCTTCGATTTTACGTCAGGCTGGTTTGTCTGTCGGCGTGTATAGCTCGCCTCATTTGCTGCATTACAATGAACGGGTGCAAATAAATCAACAAGACGCTAGTGATGACGCTCTTATCGAAGCTTTTTGTGCCATAGAGACGGCGCGAGGTGATATTTCATTAACCTTTTTTGAATATGCTACCTTAGCTGGTTTATATTTGTTTAAAGCTGCTAAAGTCGATGTGATCATCCTTGAAGTGGGTTTAGGTGGACGGTTGGATGCAACCAATATTATTGATTCCACAGCCACTATTTTGACCTCAATCGATCTTGATCATCAAGAATATTTAGGCGATACCCGCGAACTGGTTGGCAGAGAAAAAGCTGGTGTGTTTCGCCCCGATTGTGTCGCTATTATCGGTGAGCCAGACTTACCGTTGAGCATCACTGAATATGCGAATCAACTCGGTACAACCCTTTATTGTGTTGGGCGTGAGTTTGATTACCATAAAGATCAGACTCAACCAACATTATGGCACTTTGAATCTGCGCAGCAGTCATATACTGGTTTAACGGTGCCAAGGTTACCGCTGGCTAACGCTGCTAGTGTTGTTGCGCTGCTAAGCCATATTTGGCCGCAAATAAGCCAACAGCACATAAGCCAAGGATTACAACAAGCTCAACTCGCTGGACGACTAGAACAGGTAAGCCAGCAGCCATTAGTATTACTAGATGTTGCGCATAATCCACATGCCGCCAGATATTTAGCGCAACAGTTACAGGCTTATCAAGGCCGTCGTATTGTAGCCTTGTGTGGCATGCTTAAAGATAAAGACATTAAGTCGGTATTGGCGACATTAGCCGAGAAAATTAGCCATTGGAATTTGGTGAGTTTAGATAATCCACGTGGCGCATCAGCGCAAGCATTGCGTCAAGCATTGCCCAATGACAGTAGCCGTGAGCATGTTAGCGAGTTTGCTGATATCGCTAGCGCATGGCAAGCCATACAAGCTACAGTCAATGCAGATGATGTGGTTATTGTCTTCGGTTCTTTTTATACTGTAGCTGGCTTTAAATCTTTATAAACACTATTTATGTCAGACGTCGGTTGTGCTAGCCATCATTAACGTCATTTGGTTAAAAAAGGGAATTAGCTTTGAATCGTCAATTTCAAAATCGTTTGGTGGGTACCATCGTATTAGTGGCCTTAGGTGTGATTTTTTTACCCGATTTGTTAGACGGTAAAAAAACGCAGGTGGTTGAGGAGTTTACTGAAATTCCTTTACGTCCAGCTCAGTCAAGTGCTTCAAATAAAGTCAATTCTGACAATAACGCTGAACCAGCGGAAGAATTCCAAGTGTTAACGATTGCTGAGCCACAAGATCTCAGTAATGATATCGTTGCATTAGGAGAAGCTGAACCGAAAAAAGAATCGAGACAAGCTGTTAAGCAGCCAACTCCTGCTCCAGTTACAGTGGCAGTTAAAAAGCCTGAACCCCAGGTTGTTAATAAAGTGAAATCACCCATTACTGCTGGGTTTACATTGCAGTTAGGCGGCTTTAACAATATTACCAACGTAAAAGCATTGATAGCACAACTGCGTAAAGCAGGGTTTAACGCTTATACACTGCCTAAAATTCCCGTAGAAGGGAAACTTACCAGAGTGTTTGTAGGCCCTGAAGTCTCAGAAGAAAAACTTAAAGCTCGTCAGCAACCTATATTCAAATTAACCGGATTAAAAGGCAAAATCGTAGCCTATAATCCACAAGAACAATAACCTCTTCAGACGGTGTTTTGCGTGCGTGATTAATATTTACAATTTGATTGTTCTTAATCACGCAAGAATAATTTGTGCAATCAGAGGTGAGAAACATCTCTGTCTCTGTTAGAATCCCGCCGTCTTGAACCCTATACCGGATCACCATCTCCATGGTTTGGATTGATTACGCAATAATTATTGTCATCGGGTTATCAACTATTATTAGTTTGATCCGCGGATTCGCCAAAGAAGCCATGTCTCTTGTGGTTTGGTTTGCCGCTTTCTTTATCGCTAGCCAGTTTTATCTTGATCTTGCTGCTCATTTAACCCAAATGCAGGACGAGTTAGTCAGAAACGGTGTGGCGATTGCCATTCTTTTTATCATTACCCTGATCCTAGGGGCACTCGTTAATTATTTATTAGGCCAGTTAGTGGCTAAAACCGGATTATCGGGCACAGATCGTGTTTTAGGCCTGTGTTTTGGTGCCATTCGTGGCGCGTTAATCGTTAGTGCATTACTGTTTTTTATGGATGCTTTTACGGCATTCCCTGACACCAAATGGTGGCAGGATTCTGTTCTTGTACCTGAATTTGGCGTGGTTATTCAGTGGTTTTTTAACTACCTTGAAAATACCTCAAGCTTTGTACCCAAAATATAAACATAAAAACACCTTACAGTGAGGAACCTTACCCATGTGTGGTATCGTCGGAATAGTAGGAAAATCAACAGTTAATCAGACCATTTATGATGCGCTGACTGTGCTCCAACATCGTGGTCAAGACGCAGCAGGTATTGTGACGGTTGACATGAATGCGTTTCGTTTACGCAAAGCAAACGGCTTAGTCAAAGATGTGTTTGAACCTAAACATATGCAGCGTTTACAAGGCAATGCTGGCATTGGACATGTTCGTTATCCTACCGCTGGCAGCTCGAGTGCATCAGAGGCACAACCGTTTTATGTTAACTCGCCATTTGGTATTTCGTTAGCGCATAACGGTAACTTGACTAATACGATTGAACTGGCTGCTAGCCTAGTCACAAAACGTCGTCATGTTAACACTACCTCAGACTCTGAAATCTTGTTAAATCTGTTAGCCGATGAATTACAAGAAACGCGCAGTTTAACCTTAAGTGCCGACGAAGTGTTTGACGCAGTTGCTAAAGTACATGCGCAAACGCGCGGTGCTTATGCGGTAGTTGCGATGATTATTGGCCAAGGTTTAGTGGCATTTCGTGACCCATTTGGTATTCGTCCTTTGGTATTGGGTAAACACGAAACCGCAACGGGTACCGAGTATATGGTTGCTTCAGAAAGTGTTGCTTTAGACGCTGTTGGTTTTGAAGTGATGCGTGACGTAGCACCTGGTGAAGCTGTTTATATTTCTCTTGATGGCCAGTTATTTACCCGTCAATGTGCAGCAGATCCAAGCTATGCTCCATGTATTTTCGAATTCGTGTATTTTGCACGTCCCGATTCGAGCATTGATAAAGTGTCTGTTTATGCAAGCCGTGTAAACATGGGCGCTAAATTAGGCGAAAAAATTAAGAAAGAATGGGAAGATCACGACATTGATGTTGTTATTCCTATTCCTGAAACCTCGTGCGATATCGCATTAGAAATTGCACGTTGCATGGATTTACCGTACCGCCAAGGTTTTGTGAAAAATCGTTATATTGGTCGTACGTTTATTATGCCTGGTCAGTTAGAGCGTAAAAAATCAGTACGTCGTAAACTGAATGCGATTAATACCGAATTTAAAGGTAAAAACGTATTATTGGTTGATGACTCGATTGTACGTGGTACTACGTCTGAACAGATCATTGAAATGGCGCGTGAAGCCGGAGCAAAGAAAGTATACTTTGCATCAGCAGCACCGGAAATCCGTTTCCCGAATGTGTATGGTATTGATATGCCAACGTCTAATGAGCTTATTGCTCATGGCCGTGATGCAGACGAAATTGCTAAAATCATTGGTGCCGATGGCATTATTTTCCAAGACTTAAGCGACTTAATTGAAGCGGTAAGAATGGAAAACCCAGAGATTAAGCGTTTTGAAACATCAGTGTTCGACGGTCATTATATTACCAGCGACGTTGACCAAGCTTACTTGGATCATTTAACGCAGTTACGTAACGATGATGCCAAAGCCAATCGCTCAAAAGACATTGGCACTAACTTAGAAATGCACAACGAGTGTCATCCATAAGTTAACCACTGTTTGTGAGTGATAAAAACCAGCATGAAAATGCTGGTTTTTTTATGTCCGCTTTAAAAACTCGATGACAAACGATAAAGATTGATATCAAACGATGACAAGCGAATGCTGCGAAAATGCCTAGATACTAGGTCGCTTCGCAACTAGAGGCTATAAGGGCGATAAAGATAGATAACAAGCGATGGCAAGCGAATGCTGCGTAAATGCCTAGATACTTGGTCGCTTCGCAACTAGAGGCTATAAGAGCGTTAAAGATAGATAACAAGCGATGGCAAGCGAATACTGCGCAAATGCCTAGAGGCTAGGTCGCTTCGCTGCTAGACGCTATAAGAGCGATAAAGATTGATAACAAGCGGTAACAAGCGATAGATATAGAGCAAGCGATCACAAACGATGAACATCGATCATAAGTGCATTGTGCTTAAGGCCTCACTTTCAAATACGATCATCGAGCAATATTGTCTGCACCGTCATCCCGGTAACGCTTTTGAGCCGGGATCCAGCTTTTAAAGTGGTGTAGCGCACTCGTCGGAGAATGTCCGTTGCAGATGTTATATAAGTGCTTTAATCGCCAAATAATCTTGCAACGTTTGTGAGGCTTTTTGTGGGTTCGACAGGTTTATTTTTTGGTAGTGGGTCAGCACTTTGTTTAAATATCGCTTGGCAATATCGCGCTCTTGGTCATTGTTACATTGCCAAAATTTAGTGCCTACAGCGCTAATTTTAGCCGTAGTACTATCGCTATTTATTTGTGATGATGAATTGCTACGCGTTACGTAGATAATTTCATAAAAACGACGGTTTTCTTCAATCAGTTTTTCATCAATTAATTCACAATCAAGTTTGATAAGTTGTTGGCGTAACTCATATTGATGGTGAACTGGACACAATAAAAAATCGATACTGCGATCAGAATATTGTTGGCAAAGTGAGTTAACGAACTCGATCATCAAATCTCCACCCACTCCGGCAATAATCACCAAGGGCGTATGCTCATCTTGATCCAAAGGTATTGCTGACACATCACTACAGTGTACTTGCCATTTTGGTGGATTTTGCGGTGGGTAAAAACATTCGAGCTTGGCGGTTAACTGCTGCATCAATGCTGGCACAATGTCGACGAAATGGATCATGGCTGCATGTCTGTCTAGCAACGCGGCGCCGAGTAATCCATGGTCGCAACAGCAATCCCAAATATGAGTGTAACCATTGGGGATCATCATGTTGATATGTGCTAAGCGGTGGCCGAGTTTCATCTATTTATCAAGTTTGGAAGTGAACCTGCGCATTGTAATGATTTAAGTGACAAAGTGGTTAATTATTTCATATTTGCAGCTTGGCGTATTTAACGCTAATCTGTACTGTAAATTTATACAGTTAAGTGGCGCGGTTCATCTTTTGAACGCTAGCGCCCCAACAGTGGATTATGATTTTATATATTGCTGAAAAACCCAGTTTAGGTCGTGCTATTGCCGATGTTTTGCCAAAGCCACATAAAAAAGGTGACGGCTTTATCACTGCTGCTAATGGTGATTGCGTGTCATGGTGTATTGGCCATTTGCTCGAACAAGCCGAACCGGACGCCTATGACGATGCATTTAAGTCATGGAAACTCGAACATCTTCCCATCGTGCCACAAACGTGGAAACTACAGCCAAAACCTAAAACACGCAATCAACTTACGGTGTTGCGTAAATTGGTCAAGCAAGCATCATCGATCATTAATGCTGGCGATCCGGATCGTGAAGGGCAGTTGCTGGTCGATGAAGTGATTTCTTATTTAGGTGTGAAAGGAGACAAACTCAGTCAAGTTCAACGTTTGTTAATCAGTGACTTAAATCCACAAGCGGTAAAACGTGCTTTAGGGCAATTACGCAGTAACCGAGAGTTTATTCCATTATCGACCTCTGCATTGGCCCGCAGCCGTGCTGACTGGCTATATGGCATGAACATGACCCGAGCCTACACGATTCAAGGTCGTAAAGTGGGTTATCAAGGCGTGTTGTCGGTTGGCAGAGTTCAAACACCTTTGCTGGGGCTCGTCGTTCGTCGCGATGATGAGATTGCCGATTTCAAACCCAAAGCTTTCTATGAAGTCTTAGCGCATTTACTCACCGACCAACAACAAGCATTTACCGCTAAATGGCAACCTAGCGAAGCATGCCAACCTTATATGGATGAAGACGGCCGAGTGTTAGCTAAAGGTTTAGCCGAAAATGTCGTTGCCCGTATCAATGGTAAACCAGCGGAAGTCACTAAAATTGAAGCTAAAGATAAGCGCCAAAACCCACCATTACCTTACAGCTTATCGGCTCTGCAAATAGATGCTGCTAAACGTTTTGGGTTATCGGCAAAAGAGGTACTGGATACTTGCCAAAGTTTGTATGAGCGTCACAAATTGATTACTTATCCGCGCTCAGACAGTCGCTATTTACCTAAAGAGCAGCATGCTTTGGCACCAAAAGTATTGGATGCCTTGCTCAAAGGCGCTTCAGGCTTAATTGAAGGTTGTGAGTCTCCTAATAGCAAACTTAAATCTAAAGCCTGGGATGACACTAAAGTAGATGCTCACCATGCGATTGTGCCAACTGAAAAGGTCGCTAATTTAGCGGCATTATCAAGTAACGAAGCTAAGTTATATCAACACGTGGCAAGGCAATATTTAGCCCAGTTTTATCCCGCTTATATTTATGCAGAAACCGCCGTTGAAGTGACCATTGCCGGTGGATTATTTACCACTAAGGCTCGTCAGGATAAAGCATTAGGTTGGAAGCAATTATTTAAGCGGACTGCCACAGTAAATCAAGCTAGTTCTAATTCAACTAGCAGCGATGACGACAATGATGATGCGGTACAGTCGTTACCGCCACTGGTTAAAGGGCAAATATTGCATTGTCAGCGTGGTGAATTACTACAGAAAATGACTCAAGCCCCGAAGCATTTTACCGACGCGACATTATTAGGCGCGATGACGGGCATTAGCCGTTACGTAACAAACAGTGAGATTAAAAAAATCCTTAAAGAAACCGATGGCTTAGGTACAGAGGCCACACGTGCAGGAATTATTGAATTGCTGTTTAAGCGCGGTTATTTAATTCGCCAAGGAAAATCAATATTGGCAACGCCCGTCGGTGTTGGCTTAATCCGCAGTTTACCCGAATCAGCAACCACACCCGACATGACCGCATTATGGGAAAACAGCCTCGATGCTATCAGCCAAAAACGTTTAAAGTATGATGCCTTTATGCAGCCATTGTTGAGCCAGTTAGATGGTCTAATCACTCAAGCATCGAGCCAGTTACCATCAGCATTACAAGGTGTTACCAGTAGTGCACCAAAACGCAGTTTTAAGAAATCGTATAAAAAGAAGGCTAAAGCGAAAAGCTAAATTGGCAAGGGTTACTTGCATTACAGCCTAGGTATTTCGGGAATATAGCTGTGTAAACTCACAATTAGGAACTTTGTAAATGTCATTGTGAACTTTTAAACCATTAAGTTCATATAGTCGATATTTAGAGACAAACATACTAATAATCTAGGAAAATAAAGGAGAGTGTTATGAAAAGCACACTAGTGTTAACAATATTTGCAGCAAGTTTATTGTCTTATGCATCGAACGCCACCGCAGATAAAACCATTTTAGCTGGCGGATGTTTTTGGTGTATGGAGTCAGATTTTGAGAAACTTGATGGCGTAACCGATGTGATCTCTGGGTTTACTGGCGGAAACATCAAAGACCCTATCTATAACGGTAACCATCGAGGACATTTTGAAGCGGTTGAAATAACATACGATCCTAGCAAAGTGAGCTATGCAGATCTGTTAGAACATTACTGGGTCAACATTGACCCTTTTGATGCAAGCGGACAGTTTTGCGATAAAGGTTCTAGCTATTTAAGTGCCATTTTTGTGGCAAACGACACCGAACGGCAAATTGCACAACAGTCTAAAAGCAAAGTAGAAAAGC
>NZ_PJAP01000436.1:0-4845 GCF_002836795.1 Shewanella sp. 11B5
GTCGCTATGCTGGCTTGTGCTCGCATTGGTGCAGTTCATTCAGTGGTATTTGGTGGCTTCTCACCCGACTCGATAGCAGCAAGGGTAATTGATGGAAAATCAAAAGTCTTAATTACTGCCGACGAAGGTATTCGTGGTGGCCGTAAAATCCCTTTAAAACGCAGCATTGATGAAGCCATATCAAATCCTGATGTTACTTGCGTCGAAAAAGTTATTGTATTTAAGCGCACAGGTGGTGATATCGATTGGGTTGAAGGTCGAGACGTTTGGTGGCATTCACTCATGGAAGTGGCTTCAGAATTTTGCCAACCAGCAGAAATGAACGCCGAAGATCCACTATTTTTGCTTTATACCTCTGGCTCTACAGGTAATCCTAAAGGTGTGCTTCATACTACCGGTGGTTATATGGTGTATGCCTCGATGACACACGAATACGTGTTTGATTATAAAGCTGACGAAGTATATTGGTGTACCGCCGATGTAGGCTGGATTACCGGTCATTCCTATATGGTATATGGACCTTTTGCTAATGCCGCCACGGTATTAATTCATGAAGGTGTACCTAATCACCCTACTCCAGCTCGATTAGGTGAAATGATTGACCGACATAAGGTCAATATCCTGTATACCGCTCCTACATTAATTCGTGCATTAATGGCTGAAGGTAAAGAACAATTTAGCAGCTATAAAGGTGACTCATTGCGCATTATGGGTTCAGTTGGTGAACCCATAAACCCTGAAGCTTGGCGTTGGTACCATGAGGTAATCGGTCATGAAAACTGCCCTATTGTCGACACTTGGTGGCAAACTGAAACTGGCGGCATCCTGATCAGCCCATTACCTGGTGCAACGGATACCAAACCTGGCTCTGCAACTCGACCATTTTTTGGTGTGCAACCAGCACTGGTTGATAACATGGGTGATATTGTTGAAGGTACTGGTGAAGGTAACTTAGTTATCCTTGACTCGTGGCCAGGCCAAATGCGAACAGTGTACGGTGACCATGATAGATTTGCGCTGACTTACTTTAAAACATTCCGCGGTATGTATTTTACCGGTGATGGCGCACGTCGTGATGAAGATGGCTATTATTGGATCACTGGTCGTGTCGATGATGTCATCAACGTTTCTGGGCATCGCTTAGGTACGGCTGAAGTGGAAAGCGCTCTAGTGTCGCATGAACTCGTTGCTGAAGCGGCCGTTGTGGGTTACCCACATGACATTAAAGGCCAAGGCATTTATGCATACGTCACCCTAACCCGTGGCATTGAACCGACAGAAGAGTTACGTCAAGAGTTACGTCAATGGGTTCGTAAAGAAATTGGTGCACTTGCTACACCAGACCTTATCCAGTGGGCAAGTGGTTTACCTAAAACGCGTTCAGGAAAAATTATGCGTCGATTCTTACGTAAAATTGCGGCTAACGAAGTAACCAACTTAGGTGATTCTTCTACTCTGGCAGATCCTGCAGTGATTGATACGTTGATTGAGTCTCGCTTAAACAAAACTGAGTAATGAAAATCAACTTGTGATGTTCTATCCACCCTGAGAAATCCTGACCAATTTCTCTTTTCGCCCCTCAATTGAGGGGCTTTTTTTTATCTAAAACCAGCATTATTTAACATTATTACTTATCTGAAACCTTAGGCTGTGGAGCATAAGCAGTATCAATAGTGACATTATATGAATGATCATTTAATGTCATTTTGTAGCTCGTTGATTGACCCACTTTAATCGTTATGGCTTTGTCACCTAATAGATCCGCACCATCATTAGATTCATCGCGTAAACTTATCAACAAATTAACCTTATTATCACTATTTGCTGTCGATACTATGGTCACGCCATAGTCTCCTTCAACACTGAGTGACACTGATTCATTTAGTCCCATCTCAATTTTTGATGCCGATGCAGTTGCATCGTCTGAATGCTTAACCGTTTCTTCAATAGATAAACCAATGACCAGACTTTCTTCGGCAACGGCGAGATGGCTAACCATTAGCAGAGCGGCTAACGATAAAAATTTCATAATGTGTTTTTCCTGATGGTGATAAATTTCATTTTTATTAGTATTAATATCATCTGATTCAATAGATGAATCTACACCAACTGATATAAAAAAACAGCGCTTAACACGCAAAAAATGCCATCCCTGTCTATTTATCATCTTTAACCATCAGCAATTGATTTATCCAACTCAATTAAAACATCATGGTTTATCAATCATTGGCTATGTTAAGCTTTATATAAACCAGAATAACGCTACCGGTAAAGTGAAACACTCATCTACTCACCCCGTAAATATCACCTTACGTGACTATCAACAGCAATCGGTCGACGCGGCTATAGCTCACTTCAAGCACAGCCAACAATCGGCGGTATTAGTGCTACCTACCGGTGCGGGTAAAAGTATTGTGATTGCCGAACTGGCACGTATCGCGAATGGTAATGTGCTAGTGCTCACCCATGTAAAAGAATTAGTCGCTCAAAATGCTGAAAAAGTGGGTTTACTCACTCAAGAGGCCAATATCTATTCCGCAGGATTAAATCAAAAAAAGGCTAATGGCAAAACCGTGGTAGCCAGTGTCCAATCAGCCGCTCGCGCCCTAGATAAATTCACTCAAGCATTTTCATTAGTGATCATTGATGAATGCCATCGAGTCAGTAATGAGTCTACTAGCCAATATCAACAACTGCTCACGCACCTTAAAGCGCGTAATCCTGACATTAAACTGCTTGGGCTAACTGCCACGCCTTATCGTTTAGGTTTAGGCTGGATTTACCGGCACCATTATCATGGAAAAGTAGGTAATACAGATACACCTGTATTCGAAAAATGCATTTTTGAACTTCCAATGCGACCATTGATCAAAAAAGGTTACTTAACCAAACCAACCATTTTTGACGGACTGAGTGCACAGTATGATTTTAGTGAGCTCGTTGCACATGACAGTGGTGAATATCCACAAATGGAAATCGATTCTTTATTACATCATCAAGGACGAGCAACCACAGCTATTATCAAACAAGTAAAACAACTTGCTGAACTCCGAAAAGGTGTATTGATTTTTGCTGCTACGGTCAGACATGCCAATGAAGTAATGACTCTATTAGACGACGATGCCGCCTTAATTACCGCTCAAACGCCACATAGCGAACGTGATGACATCATCAATCGCTTTAAAGCCCAACGTCTCAAATACATTGTTAACGTTGCCGTATTAACCACAGGCTTCGATGCTCCTCACGTCGACCTTATCGCAATTTTGCGCCCCACCGCATCGGTGAGCCTATTCCAACAGATGATAGGTCGAGGATTACGCTTGGCCCCCAATAAAGCAGATTGTTTAGTCATTGATTATGCCGCTAATGGTTATGACTTATTTTACCCGGAAGTCGGTCAAGCCAAACCCAATAGCAAATCAGTACCAGTACAAGTGCATTGTCCTGTATGTCAATTTGCTAATACTTTTTGGGGCCTAGTAGATGGCGATGGCGATATTATTGAACATTATGGCAGACGCTGTCAGGGGTTAATCGATGAGCTGCAACAGTGTGACTTTAGATTTAGATCAAAGTCATGCCCTGACTGTGGAGCGGAAAATGATATCGCGGCACGTATTTGTCATAGCTGCCAATCAACCTTAATTGATCCCGATAAGCGACTAAAACAAGTACTTAACGCTCAGCATCATCACTTATTTAAATGTGAGCAAATGTTGTTGCGCGATCAAGACAATAAGTTGCTTATTCAATATATTGATATTGAAGGTAATGATTTTAAGCGAATGTTTAGCTTCGCCACACCAGCACAACGAAAAGCATTTTATGCGGTATTTGTTCTCAGTCATACCCGCACGCCAGGTATACCGCATCCTCAATATAATAAAGTAACCGATGTATTGACGGATCAAATTCGATTCAGAAAACCCGATTTATTATTACTGAAAAAAAACAAACATCGCTGGGATTTAGTTGATTCATTTTTTGACTATCAAGGCAAATATAAAATCGATATGAGTTAAAACAAAATTAATTGCGTTGAATTATGATTTGAAAAGTACTTATGGTATAAATTGACCATATCATAAAACAGGAGTCACCATGTTTGTAGTTATTTTTGGCCGCCCAGGTTGCCCATATTGTGTTCGAGCTGTTGAATTATCAGAAAAATTAGCGGCGCAGAGTGAAGATTTCAAATTCAAATATATTGATATTCATGCCGAAGGTATCACTAAAGCGGATTTATCAAAAAGTGTGGGTAAAACGGTAGAAACTGTTCCACAAATTTTTGTAGATGAACAACCTATTGGTGGTTGCACCGAATTCGAAGCGTATGTTCGTCAAAACAACTTACTTAATTAAGCTTCGTAAGTATAAAGATAAAAAGGCAACCTAATGGGTTGCCTTTTTATTATCTACTCAAATACTAAAGAGCATATTTCGCCGAAAACATAATCCGATTCAAGTCGCCATCGGAACCGTCTTCACGTTCATTCAAGGCATGCATAAACTCAACTCCAAAAGTCAGTGGCTTTGAAGGTGAGAACAATAAGTTAACGTAACCAGAGTAAGCCTCTTTATTAACGGCACCGCCGGTAAGCGCTACATCATTATCTGCGCTAAAACCTGAAAGCGTCACACTAGATCGCCATTGCTCTGACCACCAATGACGATATGAGACGAAACCACCAAACGATTTAATCGTTTGAATTTCACCGTTGGTATCAAGCACACCAGCGTTAGCATAATTTAGCGCCATATAACGACCTAGCCCTTCCCCGTAAGTGGCAGTAAATTTGAGGTCATCTTTACCAACAGGGATAACCCCCGCAAAACTGACAC
>NZ_PJAP01000437.1:0-4832 GCF_002836795.1 Shewanella sp. 11B5
TTACTCATAATGTTGCCTCAGATCCTTAGTCAGTTCGCGAACTATATAGGGCTGAATTTAAAAGAGCAAGGCAACAGCATCCCTTTTTAACTATTTGCTGTTTGTGTGAACAAATCCGCTTCAGTCTAGGCATAATTTGGGCACAATACACACTAGCATTTGGAGCATCATACTAACTCTGCTAGCATTGAAGCAGATATTGCGTTATTAGGAATTTACCATGGCAATCCCACCTTCATTATGTATTGAAAAACTAAAACAGGCCTTAGATTACGCTGAAGTCGGCCAGCATCCAGTAGAAGTGCATGGGGCGCTTGTTGGGATTATTTGTGGTGGTGTAAAGCAAGAAAATTTAGCTTGGCTCAAGCCGTTAGTTGAATTAATGAACGACGGTCAACCGCTAGAGCCAAACTTACAACAGCTGATCAGCGATTTGTATCAAGACACTGTGGCACGCTTAGTCGATTTCGAATTTGGCTTTACTCTTTTATTACCAGAAGAAGAAGCGTCACTGAGCGATCGCGTTGAAGCGTTAGCCTTGTGGACCCAAAGTTTTTTAACGGGTATTGCCATCATTCAACCTGAGCTAAACAAAGCGTCAGCCGATGTGCGAGAAGTGATTAAAGACCTTGCTGATATTGCCCAGGTAGAATTTGATGTTGGTGATGACGAAGAATCAGAAGTTGCCTACGAAGAGCTGCAAGAGTTTGTCAGAATGTCTGCTATTTTATGTTATTCAGAATTTGGCTTAGACATGCCTTTGAATGACACCGATGAGCATTCTACTTTTCACTAACATTTTGGTATAGGCAGCAACGCAGCGTATGACCACAGCACACACATCTACCGAGCCACTCGTCGTTGATATTGCCATAGTGGGTGGCGCCATGGCAGGTGCCACGTTAGCCCTAGGGTTAGCTAAGTTATCTGCCACATTATCTGCTACTTTATCATCTGCCACTTTAGCGCGTCCGCTGCGCATTGCACTCATCGAAGCTCATGTTGCCAACAACAATCATTCCGGTTTTGATGCCCGTTCTATCGCCATTGCGCACGGTTCTATTTTCGAACTGACTCGTTTAGGCATTTGGCCTAAGTTGCAGCATCTTGGCACCGCGATCGAAAATATTCATGTGTCTGATCGCGGCCACTTTGGCATGACCGAACTCAACGCTAAACCATTAGGCTTAGACGCGTTAGGGCAGGTGGTTGAATTGGCTCGTGTGGGTAACGTGTTATTCGACGAATTACAAAAGTCATCTGTCAACGTGTTTTGTCCTGCCAAAGTCACTGATTTACAAGCCCAAACAGATGGTCACTTATTAACATTAGATAATGGCACTCAGCTGCATTGTCAGTTGCTGGTGGCCGCCGATGGCGCTAACTCGGTTGTGCGTCAACATTTACAGCAGCCTACTGAGCAAGTCAATTTTGATCAAACGGCGGTCGTTGCCAATGTCATTACCGACCAACCGCATCAACACTGGGCTTATGAGCGCTTCACCCAAACAGGTCCATTAGCACTGTTACCGATGACGTCAGTGCCATCAACACCTTCCACTCAGTCGCGTTTTTCACTGGTATGGGCATTACCGCCAGCCAAAGCTGATGAATTAAAAAATGCGGATAAAGCTGAGTTTTTAGCAGCATTGCAACAAGCATTTGGCCATCGTGTCGGCCGCTTTATCGATGTGGGTCAACGGGTCAGTTATCCACTCACGTTATCGTATATGCCTCGGCCGATTTACCACCGTTGTATATTTGTCGGTAACGCCGCGCAAACGCTACACCCTATTGCCGGACAAGGTTTTAACCTGGGTTTACGTGATGTAGTCGGGCTACTCAAGGTGCTTGAACATGCCTTTAGCAGTAACACGGCAACCGAAATCGACCTCGGCAGCAGCGCTATCGTGCATCAATATTTAGCCGCTCGCCAAGCAGATCGCGACAGCACACTCAACAACATCGAATTTTTAGTGCGTGGCTTTTCCAATCAATATTGGCCGTTAGTTGCCGGACGCAATATCGGTTTGCGTTTATTGTCTTGGCTACCGCCGTTAAAGCGCCCCGTAGCGCAAACCGCCATGGGCTGGCGTTAACTCATTTTAAGGTAAGGATTGACCATGTTTTCAACTAAAACTTATGATGTCGCCATCGTCGGCGGTGGTATGGTCGGGCTTGCAACCGCAATCGGTTTAGCCAATGCCGACCTAAATGTTGTGGTTATTGATGCTGGCACAACCCAAGCGGTCAGCGGTGAGCCTAAATTGCGCGTCAGTGCTATTAACAAAGCCAGCCAACAACTGCTGGAAAACCTCGGTGCTTGGCAATACCTCGACGACAACCGTGTTAGCCCTTACCAAAAAATGTCGGTATGGGACAAAGACGGCCTAGGCAAGATTGAGTTCGACGCCCACAGTATCAGCGAAGCCTATTTAGGTTCGATCATTGAAAACGACGCCATCAGTTATGCCCTTGCCAAACGCGCCAGCGAAATAAGCAACATTACCCATATTGAAAACCAACGCCTTGAGCGTGTAGCCTTTGGCGAGCGCGAAGCATGGTTAACTCTAGCCAATGGCGATAACGTCAGTGCAGCCGTGGTGGTTGCCGCCGACGGAGCTAATTCTTGGGTGCGCCAGCAATGCAGTATTCCGATAACATTTTGCGACTACGGCCACCATGCCATTGTCGCGACAGTGCGCATCGAACTTGCCCACGACGCCACCGCCAGACAAGCCTTTTTACCTGGCGGTCCATTAGCTATGTTGCCACTGTACGACGACAATTTATGCTCCATCGTCTGGTCAGTATCGCCAGACCAAGCCGAGCAATTGTTGGCATTAGACGATATCGAATTTGGCAAAGCATTAACTGCCGCGCTCGATGGCCGTTTAGGCATGTGCCAGGTGGTTAGCGAGCGTCAATCATTCCCGCTTCGTATGCGTTATGCGCGCCACTTTGCCCGCCATCGATTAGTACTGGCTGGCGACGCTGCTCACACCATTCACCCGTTAGCTGGCCAGGGGGTTAACCTAGGCTTTTTAGACGCAGCTAGCATCATCGACACCTTTACCGAACTGCACCAGCAAGGCAAAGATTTAGGCGAATACAGCCATTTACGCGCCCTTGAACGTTGGCGTAAAGCAGAGGCGATGGAGATGATTGCCACCATGGAAGGCTTTAAAAGACTGTTTGCCGGCAGCAATCCGCTTAAAAAAGCCATGCGCGACATAGGCCTAACCCTAGTTGATAATGTCGCTGGGCTGAAAACAGTGTTCATCAAACAGGCTATGGGTAACAAAATGACATTACCTAAACTTTGTCGCGAGCCAATTTCATCATAGCTAATATAGAAACTTGTTTAATATCAGTCTATACAGTTAAATCAGCGTTTTTATTGTAAAAAATTATGTAAAAAAATTACAACAATAGATTAGCTAAACTAATGCGACCGGACTCGGATTAGAAAAATTTTTTGTATACAAAGTGGGTCTGCGGAGTATAATTTTGGCCGCATTTTATCAAAAACCTACATAAGAAAGGCCTCAAAAAAAGGGATAATAATGGCTAGCAAAACAGTACTTTTTAACAAGCATTTAGAATCTAAAGCCAAGATGGTTGATTTCCACGGTTGGGAAATGCCGATTAACTACGGCTCTCAAATCGAAGAACATCACGCAGTACGTCAAGACGCAGGCATGTTCGACGTGTCGCACATGACCGTAGTTGACGTTACCGGCAGCGATGCTTGTGCCTTCTTACGTAAGTTACTTGCTAACGATGTCGCCAAGCTTACCGTACCTGGTAAAGCCCTTTACGGCGGAATGCTAGACGAAAACGCTGGCATCATCGACGACCTTATTACCTACTACTTAACCGACACCCATTACCGCGTAGTGGTTAACTCCGCTACTCGCGACAAAGACCTCGCCTGGATCAACAAACAAGCCGCAGCATTTGATGTTGTTGTGACTGAACGTCCAGAGCTTGCGATGATTGCCGTGCAAGGCCCTAATGCTAAAGCCAAAGCAGCTACTGTATTTTCTGCTGAGCAAAACGCTGCCATTGAAGGCATGAAGCCATTCTTTGGTGTGCAATCAGCCAGCTTATTTATTGCCACAACCGGTTACACCGGCGAAGCGGGCTACGAAATCATTGTTCCAGAAACCGAAGCAGAAGCCTTATGGCAAGCACTACTAGATGCAGGCGTTAAGCCATGTGGTTTAGGTGCACGTGACACATTACGCTTAGAAGCGGGCATGAACCTATACGGTCAAGACATGGACGAGTCAATTAATCCATTAGCCGCTAACATGGGCTGGACTGTAGCGTGGGAGCCAAGCGAGCGTGACTTTATTGGCCGTGATGCACTTACCGCTATTAAAGCGGCTGGCACAGACAAATTAGTCGGCTTAGTCATGGAAGAAAAGGGCGTATTACGCCACGATATGGCAGTATTTTTTACCGACGCAGACGGTGTTGAGCACCAAGGTGTGATCACCAGCGGTTCGTTTTCGCCAACATTAGGCTATTCTATTGCCATGGCCCGAGTGCCTAGTGGTATTGGTGCCATCGCTGAAGTTGAAATGCGTAAAAAGCGTGTTAACGTAAAAGTCATCGCTCCAAGTTTTGTACGTAACGGTAAGCAAGCTTTCTAACAACTCAATAAAATGAGTTGCGCTTTACCCAAAAAGAATTTATTTGTTAAGTATTAGAACATCAGATTAAGGAACAACGATAATGAGCACTATTCCAGCAGACTTGAAATATGCATCTTCGCACGAATGGATCCGTAAAGAATCAGACGGTAGCTACACAGTAGGTATCAC
>NZ_PJAP01000438.1:0-4827 GCF_002836795.1 Shewanella sp. 11B5
CCTAATGAACCCGCTAAATTCCTTTCGCTAATTTACTTTGCTAGCAGGATATCTAAATGAGCGGCAAAGTCTTTTGGTCCCATAAAGCCAGTAACTCGTAAATCTTCACGCTGTTTGCCATCGCTATTAAACATTAACAAGGTAGGTAAACCTAACACGCCATAATGTTCTAAAAGGGTGATATCAATGTCATCGCTGGCCGTTACGTCAGCTTGCAATAGCACCATTTGGCTCATGCGCGTGGCGACATCTTTATTTTTAAAGGTAATCGCTTCAAACTCTTTACAGGCCACACACCAGTCGGCGTATAAATCTAACATCACCGTTTTACCGCTAATGCTGGCTTTATCCAATTCAACCTCTAAGTCTTCAAGCGACTTAATACGAATAAAATGATTCTCTTTATTTTGGGTTTTTCCTTCAACACCCGCTTGAGTAATATCTGGGGTTTTATGACCAAAACCTGTCATGATTGCTTGGAAACCATACGAAAAGCTTGCCATCAAAGCCAGTAGTAAAAATACCCCACGAGTGCTTTGTTTCCAGTTAAATTCTGACAACCTGTTTTGATGCATTAAGTAAGCGACTAAGCATATTGCCCATAATGACCAGAGTAAATCGGACACTAAACCAGGCCAAATACGGCCAATCATTACTATCGAGACTGAAATTAGTAAGAAACCAAAGATGGTTTTAATAATGTCCATCCACGCTCCTGCGCGTGGTAAGATTTTGCCACCCGAAGTACCAATCACTAATAACGGTAAACCCATACCCATGCTGAGTACATACAGCGCTAAAAAGCCTTGCAGTAAATCACCAGACTGCGCCACGTAAATCAGCACGCCAGATAACGGCGCCGTGGTACAAGGCGAAGCGACTAAACCTGAAATCACCCCCATCATAAACACACCAATAAGGTTGCCACCTTTTTGGTTGTTCGACATCGAGTTCATTTTTTCTTGCCACTTCGATGGCAGTTTTAAATCGTACATGCCAAACATTGACAAGCTTAGCAGCACAAACATCACCGCTAAGAAAATCAAAATGGCTGGGTGTTGCAACGCCGCTTGAAACTTAAGTCCGGCAGAGGCAACCACTAATCCTAATAAAGAGTAGGTAATCGCCATGCCTTGTACGTAGGCCATTGATAGAGTGAAGGCTTTAGCGGTAGATAACTTCTTACCTTGGCCAACAATAATGCCCGACAAAATAGGGTACATCGGAAACACACATGGTGTTAATGCTAAGCCAATACCTAAACCAAAGAAAATCACCAAGGTCCATAATAGGCTATCGTTTTGCAGCATTTGGTTTAACGTGTCTTGCTGAGTAATGGGTGCTGCAGGAGCATCGGTTGCCGTTGTCGATGCTTGCACGTCATCAGGTGCACCAATCACTTTTTTACTGCTTAATGTGCCGTCATTTGCTTCAATCGCTGTTAACGTTACATCGTGTTTGGTGGGCGGGTAACACAAAGTACCTTCTGCACAACCCATAAAGGTGACATGAAATACCGCATCGGCTTGGGCTTCTTTAAATGCGATAGGGATTTCAACAAACGAGTAAAACACCTCTTGGTCGCCAAAGTATTCGTCGTGATGGTTTTTACCATGAGGTAATTCAATATCACCAATCACCGCACCGTCGACCGAAAACTGCAGCTTGTCGCGATATAAATAATAGCCCTCAGCAATCACAAAATTGATTTTGAGTTGATTACCTTGTTGTTGGTAGTCAAACACAAAAGCATCGTTAACCTTCATTAACTCAGGTTCGCTGCTTAAAAAGCTGAATTTATTACTCAACACATTAGCACTGTGTGCTGCTGGCGCGAGTAAAATTGATGACATCATTAACAATGATGTAAGGCATATGGCAACGAGTTTTTTCATGATGGTGAGTTGTCTTTTATCCATTGTAAATAAGGGCCAAAACCACCGATAATCGGAGTGGCAATGAATTCTGGTACTTCATAAGGATGCATTGTGATCACCAGTTGTTCAATTGCAGGGTAATCAGTTGTCATGCATTTTATCTGCATCGGCACTTCGTGTGACTGACAAATGTTATTGTCCCACTGATAAACTGACTCAACGGCTTGGCCTATTTGTACGCACGCCGCCAACTTTGCCTCTACCAATGCCGTCGCAATGCGACAAGCAATGTCAGCGTCTGGGCAAGTGGTAAAAATAAGTAGCTGTTCAGGTTTATACATAAGTTGTCTTAAAGTTTACTTAAGTTAATGCTGTTATCATGCGCAAGGTCATCACAGTACGCTTTTTTAAACGCATTTTCATTAAACTGAGGTGATATTCGTGACGCGTCTTGAAAAGAGACCCGTTCACCCCCATTTAAGTTTCATCGGCAACGGTTATTTTACAGGTCGCCACTCTGTTATCTTATAAGTCGTCACTCTATCAAAAAGCGATCCTTAGAGGCCAATATGTTTTTTATTTTATTGTTAATATTTGTTTTAATACCTGTTATTGAGCTCAATGTACTCATTGAAGTAGCCAGCTCAATCGGTTCATGGACCACTGTCGCGCTAGTGTTATTTACCGCGGTTGTAGGTGTGTCATTAGTACGCAGCCAAGGCCTAAGTACTTTAATGAGCGTGCAACAAAAATTAGCCCGAGGTGAGGCACCAGGGCAAGAAATTGTTGAAGGTATGATGTTGGCTGCTGCTGGGGTGTTATTGCTTATTCCTGGTTTTGTTACCGACTTTATTGGCTTAATTTTATTAACCCCATTTACCCGCGCTCCTATTGCGGCATTTTTATATAAACGCATGCAACTTCGTGTTGTGGCTAATGGTGGCATTCCTCCTGGTTTTGGTGGCGGACAAAGTCCTTTTGGACAATCCGGTCCATTTGCAGGGCAAAAGCCATTTGATCAACAGGGCAACACCTTCGACGGTGATTTTGAACATAAAAATGAACGTCCACGTAGCCATCAAATTGAAGTAGTTGATCTTGATGATGACATTAACAATGATCGTGATGATATTAAAGATAAGCGCCATGACGAAAATCGTGACGATATTATAGATGTCGAGCCTATTAAGCCTAAAGATGACGACAAGCCGTCTTAATACGCACCACTTATGACACACCATTTTAATACACATTATGGTAATACCAGCTTATTTAACAAGACCAAGTTTGATCTGTGATTTGCCGTGATGTGTAGAGCTGGTTTTATTGAGCGCCGCGTTTAGCGCATGATAAAAAAACAAGGTAAAACAGCCGACTAGTGCAGATGCATTGCTCGGCTGTTTTTGTTTATGCTTCTGTCTCGGAATCGGCTTGCAGCTGGAGTTGCTTATCTTGCTGAGCACCAAACCAAAATGCACTGGCGACACTTAATCCCCAGTTGGCTATAAATATCCAAGTGAGTGCTGGCATGGTTGAGTTACTGGCGTCAAGGGCTACGTTGGATACCGCGGCATAAATGGAGGTTAAATCGTTACTGATATTACCCGCTAAAATTTGCTCCGCAATCACTTGTGCACGGCTAATAATTTGATCCATTATCACCAAAATACACACCACACTGACACTGATAAACCCCCAGCCGAGTAGCTTTTTACCCAGCCAAATCTGGCCACTGCCAGGGCAAACAATGCCAGAAAGCATGGCGGCATAAATGGATTTTTTCATGTTAAACCAAGATTTTTTACCAGTAATATAGTGTTATTAATCCACCGACACAGTTTAAAAAGCAAGTGTGGCAGCCATTATTAACACAGTTTAATATTCGCCAAGGCGAGAGGCTGATTTATTTTTGTCGGCTGGTTCATCTTGATTGTCGTCTGTAGCTATTGAGTTCTCTGAACAAGGCACTGTGTGCTTAATCTCTTTTGGTTCGCTAATTTGCGTCGCAAGGTAATAGCAAGCTATCCCCATCAATGTATTAGCAATGGGTAATGCCAATAAAATCCCTTTCACCCCACCAACATACGAGCCTAGCGCCGCCAACGGTAACATTAATAACATTAAGCGGCATAAGTTAATCACCAGTGAACTCAACGGCCTATGGTAAGCATTTAAGCTAGTGGCAACCATAATAACAATGGCAAGTGGCCCATAAGAGGCAGGCAACACCATAATATAAAAACTCAGCCACTCAATAACCAGTGGGTCGTGAGTAAACAATCTTGCGATAGGTTCGGCATAGAAATACAGCGGAATAAACAAGATTGTTTGAAATACAAAAGCAAATCGCAACGACATCAATAAGGCTTTTTTGGCGCGATCAGGTTGGTTGGCACCTAAATTTTGGGCAATAAACGGCATTAAACTCGACGACAGTGCCATCACCACAATCAACAGTACCGACTCAAGCCTAATTCCAGCACCAAAAGCAGCCACACCAGCATGATCAATCCGTGCCAACATTGCCATTATAATGCCGTTGGCAATAGGATTAATCACATTCATTAATGCGGCAGGGCGAGCAATATGGGATAAGACTTTCCAATGTAAAATTAATCGACCCACATCAAACTCAGTAAACTGAACCAGTTTACGTTTTACAATAATTAAGTGGCCCGCTAATGACATTGCCACTAACCAGGATAGTGTGGTCGCAATAGCAGCGCCTTGAATTTCTAAACGCGGAAAAGGGCCAATGCCGAAGATAAGTAACGGGTCGAGGATCAAGTTTACAATCGCGGCTAACATCATAATTTTAGCCGGTGAGTGGGTGTCACCCGTGGCGCGTAAGGCTTGATTACCCACCATTAACAACACCAATGCCGGAGCGCCTAAATACCAGTACCACATGTAGTCGTTAATTAATGGCAAACTGGCACTGTTGGCCCCA
>NZ_PJAP01000439.1:0-4825 GCF_002836795.1 Shewanella sp. 11B5
ATCAGATGACGTTATGCAAGCGTTAGACAACGCATGAGGCATGAATGGCCATTATTTTAGGAGTCGATCCCGGCTCCCGCATTACAGGCTACGGTGTGATCCAATGCCAAGGCCGTCAACAGATTTACCTTGGTAGTGGCTGTATTCGAACCTCTGCTGATGATTTACCACAACGATTACAACAAATTTATGCAGGTTTATGCGAAATCATTACCCAATATAAACCAGATGAGTTTGCTATTGAGCGGGTATTTATGGCTAAAAATGCTGATTCAGCCTTAAAGCTTGGTCAAGCCAGAGGCGCGGCAATTGTTGCAGCTACTTGTGCTGGACTGCCCGTTGCGGAATATAGCGCAACTCAGATTAAAAGTGCTGTAGTGGGCACTGGCCGAGCTCAAAAAACGCAAGTTCAACATATGATTAAGCAATTACTTAAACTACCTGCTTCACCTCAAGCTGACGCGGCTGATGCATTAGGGGTAGCAATATGCCATTTTCATACTTATCAAAGCCTTATCGCTATGGGCGGTAAAGCTAGCAGCAGAACATATGGAAGATACAAATGATAGGTCGTCTAAGCGGAATATTAGTAGAAAAGCAAGCGCCTGAAGTGGTGCTTGATGTCAATGGCGTCGGTTATGAGTTACAAGTGCCGATGACCAGCTTTTATGAATTACCAGCGTTAAACCAAGCTGCTATGTTATTTACTCATTTTGTGGTGCGTGAAGATGCTCAGCTACTTTACGGTTTTATCACTAAACAAGAACGTGCATTATTCCGTTTATTGATTAAAACCAATGGCGTTGGGCCTAAACTGGCATTAACTATTTTGTCGGGTATGACAGCGTCGGAGTTCGTGTCATGTGTTGAACGTGATGATATTGCGACTTTAGTAAAACTGCCTGGCGTTGGTAAGAAAACCGCAGAGCGTTTGGTGATTGAAATGCGTGATAAGCTTAAAAGCTTACTTGAAGCTTCTGCAGGTTCAGAGCGCGAGTTTATGCTGCAAAGTAATTATACTCCAGCAGCGGCTGTTGATAGTGCAGAAGAAGATGCCATTTCAGCTTTATTGTCGTTAGGTTATAAACCAGCTCAGGCCAGCAAGTCAGTTTCTGCGGCTTTTAAAGAAGGCATGAGTTCAGAAACGCTAATTAAAGCTGCATTAAAATCAATGCTATAAATATGATATGCATAAACAGGGTACGTAAAAATGATTGAAGCTGATCGACTAATCCAACCGCAGGTACAAGGTCAAGATGAACTGATTGATCGTGCTATGCGCCCTAAAATGTTGGATGAGTATACCGGTCAAGATGATACTCGAGCTCAGCTTAAGGTTTTTATTCAAGCCGCGATAAATCGTCGTGAAGCCCTCGATCACATGCTGATTTTTGGTCCTCCAGGTTTGGGGAAAACAACGTTAGCCATGATTGTGGCTAATGAAATGGGCGTGAATATCAAATCCACTTCTGGCCCTGTGCTTGAAAAAGCGGGTGATTTAGCGGCATTATTAACCAATCTTGAAGAAGGTGATGTGCTGTTTATCGATGAAATCCATCGCTTAAGCCCTGTAGTGGAAGAAATTCTTTATCCAGCAATGGAAGATTACCAACTGGATATTATGATTGGTGATGGTCCAGCCGCGCGTTCAATTAAATTGGATTTACCGCCATTTACTCTTATCGGCGCCACGACTCGTGCTGGTGCATTAACCTCGCCATTGCGGGCTCGTTTTGGTATTCCATTACGTTTAGAGTTTTATAACGTCGTAGACTTAACCACAATTGTAACTCGTTCAGCCAACGTAATGAATCTTGAGATTGATGAACAAGGGGCTATTGAAATTGCTAAACGTTCACGCGGAACTCCGCGAATTGCCAATCGATTATTACGTCGAGTACGCGATTATGCCGAAGTAAAACATGACGGTAAAGTGTCTCAAACAGTGGCTGAATATGCATTGGATTTATTGGATGTAGATGACCAAGGTTTTGATTACTTAGACCGTAAATTATTATTGGCCATTATTGATAAATTTATGGGTGGCCCTGTTGGATTAGACAATCTAGCGGCAGCCATCGGTGAAGACCGCGAAACAATTGAAGATGTATTGGAGCCTTTTTTAATTCAACAAGGGTTTATTCAACGCACGCCAAGAGGGCGTATCGCTTCTCAAAGAGCCTATGATCATTTTAGTTTGGTTAGACCTGAAAAAGCTTAACCTGTTTATTTCTATTTTAGCCATACATTAACGACGTTCAGGTATACCGTCATTAACAGTGATGTGTTGGTACAAAATCTCGGTCATCAAAATAATAAAACCAGCTTATGCTGGTTTTATTATATCTAGCGTATCTAAAGTGTGCTTTAAGTAAAACTAATGCTGCAGCAAGGCAATATTAACCAAGTGCTTCGGTCGCCGATTTCTTTTGAATTAATTCGATTTTGTAACCGTCAGGGTCTTCTACAAAGGCTATTTCAGTTTTACCGCCAGCAACTGGGCCTGGGGCTCGAGTGATTTTACCGCCAGCAGCAGCGATGGCTTCACAGCGTGCATAAATATCGTCTTCGCCTATGGCCAAATGTCCAAAACCATTGCCTAAATCGTATGTATCGGTACCCCAGTTATAGGTTAATTCGATAACGGCTTGGCCTGTGGTTTCTTCACCAAAACCAACAAAGGCGAGGGTGTATTTATATTCTGAGTTTTCAGATTGACGCAGTAGCTTCATGCCCATCACTTGGGTATAAAATTGAATGCTGCGTTCTAGGTTGCCTACTCGGATCATCGTATGAAGTAATTGCGACATGATATGCTCTCTTATAAAAATTTATCTAAGTTTAACAAGCTCGGATGACAATGAAAATATTAGCGGTTGATACCAATAAAATTTTGCTTTAGCTCACATTTGTGAGGATATTTTTTGGGTTAAACGCTAAAAAGCGTTATTGTTGCCATATACACATTTGGAGGCAAGACAATGAATACAGAATTGAAAATGGCATTAGGTACAACTGTTGTTATTGCGATTTGTTTTAGTGCATTTTTTGTGTCGTTGTTTTAAGCGTCAGCAAAAAATAGATAGTCCCATTTGCGCCATCACGAAAGATGTATTGGATATTAATTGATGAGTTAATATCCAATATATTGATACAAAACCCCCAAAGTGCCTTCGGTGCTTTGGGGGTTAATCTTCTGGGTATACCTTGTCTTTAAACTCGCATAAATCTTCGATTATACAGCTGCCGCATCGTGGTTTTCGTGCTAAACAGGTATAACGTCCGTGTAGAATAAACCAATGATGCACATCTACTTTAAACTCGCTCGGCACCACTTTAAGCATATTCAATTCAACTTGGTCGACATTTTTGCCAGGGGCAAACCTAGTTCGATTCGCTAACCTAAAAATATGAGTATCGACAGCAATAGTTGGCCAGCCAAAGGCGGTATTGAGGACCACATTTGCTGTTTTACGTCCTACGCCTGGTAAAGCCTCTAATGCTTCACGATTCTCTGGTACTTCACCAGCATGTAAATCAATCAACCTTTTACAAGCGTTAATCACGTTAACAGCTTTGTTATTGTATAAGCCTATAGTTTTGATGTATTGCTTAAGCCCGTCAATCCCTAAGTCATATATTGCTTGAGGCGTATTGGCAACCGGAAACAACTTATCAGTTGCTTTGTTGACACTCACATCGGTTGCTTGTGCTGATAGCGTGACCGCAACGAGTAGCTCAAATGGACTCGAAAAGTTCAATTCAGTTTCAGGCTTAGGGTTATTGTCTCTTAATCTGCTAAGTATCTGGTATCGCTTATCTTTATTCATAATAATCGGTCATTTATCGTTAAGTTTACGGCCGCTCCAGATTAACTGTGCAGTCGTGTTAGTTGACTTTAGTGATCCGCGCACGCGTTACGCTAACACTTTCAACTTTAGGTTGCATGGCGTTAACTCGGCTATCGATGACATTTTTAAGGGCTATTAATAATCCCATGCCAATAAATGCTCCCGGCGGCAACATAGCCAATAAAAATGGCGTGTCCACATGCCATACATGAATGGTTAACACACTTGCCCAATCACCTAATAGTAAATCTGCACCGCCAAATAACGTTCCTTGGCCGAGCAATTCGCGGCTAGCACCTAAAACAACCAGTACAGCGGTAAAGCCTAAGCCCATCATTAATCCATCGAATGCCGAATGCGCTAATGAGTTACGCGAGGCAAATGCTTCTGCGCGGCCGATAATGACGCAGTTGGTTACAATCAAAGGTAAGAAAATACCTAATGACAAATATAAATTATAGGCATAAGCGTTGATCAGTAATTGCACGCAAGTAACAAGTGCGGCAATGATCATGACAAATACTGGTATACGAATTTCTTTAGGTACAAAATCGCGAACCAAAGAGACCAAAACATTGGAGCCAATTAATACCAACAATGTAGCGATGCCCAAACCTAGTGCATTGGTGATGGTAGCCGTAACAGCTAGTAGCGGACACAACCCTAATAGTTGCACTAAACCGGGGTTATTTTTCCATAGCCCCTGAGCTGCAATTTCACTGTATTTACTCATGGTTGGCCTCACAGGCATAATGACTTTGATAAAGTGCTTGGCGATGTTGTTCGACAAATGTCAGTGCATTGGCGATCGCTTTAACATAAGCACGCGGAGTAATCGTGGCACCCGTAAATTGATCGAATTGGCCACCATCTTTTTTTACTTTCCACATGTTGGTGTTGTCTTTAAATAATTTACCACTGAAATGAGTGACCCAATCAGATTTTCGCAGGTCAATTTTATCACCAAGCCCTGG
>NZ_PJAP01000440.1:0-4819 GCF_002836795.1 Shewanella sp. 11B5
TAACTTTAGAACGAGCAACACTGTGTTTGTCCGATCCTAAAACAGAGCGTGTTTCAGCTTCTAAGCCAGCAAGTTGACGTAAATAGTTAACTTGATCCATCGGCAACTCAATCCAACCACCACGCGGTAAGGTTTTTGGTAACTCAACCTTGCCATAACGTACGCGGATTAAACGGCTGACCTGTACGTCTTGTGATTCCCACAAACGACGTACTTCACGATTACGCCCTTCGCGAAGGGTGACATGCCACCACTGGTTTATGCCTTCGCCACCAGCGGCTTTAATGGTATCAAACTGTGCTGGACCATCTTCCAAAGTCACGCCGGTACGTAAACGCTGTACAGCTGCTTCTGGCACTTCACCAAAAGTACGCACTGCATATTCACGCTCTACTTCATTTGACGGATGCATTAAACGGTTAGCTAATTCACCATCACAGGTAAATAACAACAACCCTGAAGTATTAATATCTAAACGTCCTACCGCAACCCAGCGAGCATCGCGCACTTTAGGTAGACGTTCAAACACAGTAGTACGGCCTTCAGGATCTTTGCGCGAACAAATTTCACCTTCAGGTTTATGATATGCCAGCACACGACAAATAATATCGTCAGCTGATTTTAATGAAACAGCACGGCCATCAATACGTATTTTGGCATCAGCCTCGACACGATCACCTAAGCCAGAAATTTCACCGTCAACACTAACTCGGCCTGCAGCAATCCATGCCTCCATCTCACGACGGGAGCCATGGCCTGCACGGGCCAAGACTTTCTGCAATTTTTCACTCATTAGCGGGGACTCTTTAAAGAAATTTAATAAAAAACAAAAGGTTAATCACTTTTATTTTATTGTCTTTTTAGGATTGTACCCGCCAATGGCGCATACAATTAGAAAAGTGCGTAGATTATACGCTGAATGGGGCTTGTGAGCAAAAAATACCACCGTTAATCACCAAAATCATCATAGAGTTTACAGACCAAGCCATTGAATCACACAAAAAAGGCAGCTGACGCGAAACCGTCAGCTGCCTTATTAAACAACTCAATATGAAATGTAGAGGTTAACGTGTCACTTTAAGATTAAACACAAGACTATACATTACCGGCAACACCACTAAGGTGAGTAGAGAAGCAAAGCCCAAACCAAAAATGATAGTGATGGCCATAGAACCAAAGAAAGCATCGCTGATTAATGGGATCATGCCTAACATAGTAGTAATGGCCGCCATCATCACCGGACGAACACGGCTCACACACGAATCAACCAGTGCAAATCCAGGTTCTTTACCTTCTTCAAGTTCGAGATTGATTTGGTCCACTAATACAATGCCATTTTTAATCACCATTCCAGAAAGACTCAATAATCCAAGTAGCGCCATAAAGCTGAATGGGGCATCGAACAATAGTAACCCCGCAGAAACACCGATGACCGCTAATGGTACAGTGAACCAAATAACTAAAGGCTGCCTAACTGAATTGAACAGAAATACCGTAATTAAAAACATGGCTAAATAACCCATTGGGATCGAGCTAAATACGGCTGTTTGAGCTTCACCTGCTGATTCAAACTCACCGCCCCACTCCAAGCGATAACCTGCAGGCAACTGAATATTCTCAACTTTACTTCTGATTTTTTTATGTACCGAGTCTGCCGTTTCATTAGATCCCAATTTGGGGTCGCCCAATACTGCCAGCATACGAATTCGGTCACGGCGCATCACGAGAGGGTTTTCCCATTCCGTGCTGAACTCACTCACTACTTGCGTTGCGGGTACAAATATATTGTTCTCAGTGCTCCATATTTGCATTTTCCACAAACTATCAGCTTGAAGACGTTCGGCTGCAGGTGCTCGAGCAACAATCGGTAACAGGTGGCTAGTTTCACGATACAAACCAATTTGTTTGCCGCTAAAATTAACCAGTAAGGCATTATCTAAATCTTGCTTACTGATGCCGGTTTCACGTGCTTGTGCATTTTGCAGTTGCGGACGAATGAGTGGCACTTGATTGCGCCAATCATGGCGAACACCATCCATTGTCGGCTCATTTCTAAACACCATTTCAGCCTGTGCCGCCAAACTGCGCAGCACTTGAGGATCTTCGCCATAGAAACGCGCTTCGATTTTGGCCGCTGGAGACGGACCATTTTCCATATTTTTAAAGCGATATTGTGCTTGGGGAAAATGGCTATTTAACAACAGTTCAACTTGCGGCATATAAGCCTTAACTGCTGCGAGATCGCGCATTTCTACGATAAGCTGAGCAAAGGCTGGATAACCTTTTTCAGGCTGATAAGGTAATACAAAACGCTGAGCCCCTTGGCCGATGACAGATGTGAGGTGTACTAAACCGCTGTCATTAAGTTCACTTTCTTGCAGTAGCTTTTTCTCTATTTCGCTGGTGAAACGCTCAGTTGCTTTAATGTCTGTCCCTTCTGGCATCCATACATCAACAAAAAATATTGGCGTATTCGATGCGGGGAAAAACACGTTTTTAATATGACCAAAGCCTATTACTGCAGTGACTAACATCGCCAACACCACTGACAACGTAACTAGACGAAAGCGCAATACAAAATACAGAAAACTGCGATAAGTGGTAAACAACCAACCTTTATAAGGGTCAACTTGTTCAGCTTGTGGCGAGGCTTCTTTGAATAATAAATTACAGAAAAATGGTGTTAAAGTAATTGCTGTTATCCAACTGATAAACAGTGAAATCATCAACACTTGGAACAATGAACGACAAAATTCACCGGCAGCATTTTGGGACAAACCAATTGGTGCAAAAGCAATAATGGCTATTACCGTTGCGCCTAACAATGGCCATTGTGTTTGCGATACCACTTGCTTAGCCGCTTCAAGGCGGGTTTTGCCTCGTTGTAAGCCAATTAAAATACCTTCGGTCACCACAATGGCGTTGTCGACTAACATGCCTAAGGCAATGATCAGCGCACCTAGAGAAATAAGCTGCAATTCAATGTCTAATACTTTCATCACAATGAAAGTACCTAAAATCGTTAGCAACAGAATTAGGCCCATCAATAACCCAGAACGAAGGCCCATAAACAATAACAATACCGCGATAACAATCGCAATCGACTCTAAAAGGTTAATCAAAAAACCTTGTACGGTATTATCTACAGCAGAACTTTGGTTATAAACCGTATCAAGGCTCATCCCTAACGGTCGTTGCGATTCAAGTTCAACTAAACGTTCACTAACACGTTGACCAACATCGACTACGTTTACGCCGCCAGAAAACGCAATACCTAACGACAATGCCGCCTCACCTCTATTGTGATAAAGCACATTTGGGGTGTCGTCATAGTCTTTTTCAATGTTAGCAATATCCCCAAGGTAAATAAGCTCAGTGCTACCTGGTGAACTCACCACCAAACGAGATAATTCCTCTACCGAACTAAACTCACCAGTAGGATGTAAACGGATACGATTATCACCAATGACAATGCTGCCAGCATTAGACACTACGTTCTGATTGTTGACTAATCCATAGATGTAATTTTGATCTAAACCTAGCGCTGACAATTTTTGTTGTGAAATTTCAATCACAACCTGCTCTGTCACATCACCCACCACAGAGACTTTTTTTACCCCGGGAACAAGCACAAGTTCGCGGCGTAAATAATCTGAATAGTTGCTCAGTTCTCGGTTACTAAAATCGTTACCTGACAAGTTAAGTAAAATACCGTATACATCACCAAAGTCATCAATCACTTGTGGCTTTGCGGTGCCGGGTGGTAAACGGCCTGTCGTGTCATTAACTTTTCGACGTACCTCGTCCCACACTTGTGGTAAGCGATGTTTGTCATAACTGTCTTTAATTTCAACCTGAATTTGTGATAGTCCAGCACTGTTAATAGAGGTGATATGTTTAATACCATCAAGCTGCTGTAATGCATCTTCAAGCGGTAATGTCACCTCTTCTTCTACTTGTTCAGGCGACGCACCAGGGTAAGCGGTGATCACCAACGCTTGCTTAATGGTAAATTCAGGAAATTCTAATTGTCCTAATCCAGTAAAAGCAACACTGCCGCCAATAAGCAGTAAAAACGCGAACATCCAGCTAATGACTTTGTGATTGATGGAATACTCAGCAACATTCATCAATTACACTCCTCGTTGCCAGCGTAAAGGTTTTACTTTCATGCCTTCAGATAATTGCGATAATCCTGCTGCAACAATAGCATCGCCTTTTTGGAGCCCAGTTAACACTTCGACGCCGTCAGTACTCACCCGCCCGAGAGTCACTTTTACCGGGCTAACATCTCCGCTATCTGGCTGATAACGCCATACGGTTACATCACCATTTTGGTCTTGTTTGTCTACGGCAGAAATAGGAACAATAGTCCTAAAACTCTGTTTCGAGTCATTGAGTGTCGCTAAAGTTAACTCGGCACTCATGCCTGGCAATAGCTGTACATTGTCAGGTTGTGGTAATGAAAACACCACTTCGTAAGCTTGTGTGCCTGGTGTCACTTGAGTTGAGTATTCTTTAAATTTTGCATCAAACACCATGTCATTTAGTGCACTAAAACGTACTTTTGCGGCTAAACCGTTGGCAATATCTTGAGTTAATACTGCTGCCATTGCTTCTGGGACTTGAATGCTGACATCAAGTAACTGATTATTTTGCAGAGTCATCACACCTTGATTTGGTTGAACAATTTGGTGGTTATCCACCAAACGTTTTGCAATGGTGCCGTTAAACGGCGCTTCTAAACGGGTATAACTAACTTGGTCATTGGCAGCGGCTAACGCTGCTTTGGCCGATTTAAGTTGGGCTTTACTGCTGT
>NZ_PJAP01000441.1:0-4785 GCF_002836795.1 Shewanella sp. 11B5
CCGCATATATTAATGCGGCATTTTGATTGAATAAAATAAATTAATTACTTACTCATTTAAGCAAGTAGGCTTTTTGGTTCAGTGAACTCAAGGTTCAACGCTTCAGCCACTTCTTTACAGACGACTTTACCGTGCATTACGTTTAAGCCATTTAATAAATGTTTGTCATTTAATAATGCTTGTTTGTAGCCTTGGTTCGCTAACTTGATAATGTAAGGTAGTGTTGCATTGTTTAATGCAAACGTAGAAGTACGCGCTACTGCACCTGGCATGTTAGCCACACAGTAATGCACTACGTCATCAACAATGTAAGTTGGGTCTTGGTGAGTGGTAGCGTGCGAAGTTTCAACACAACCACCTTGGTCAATTGCAACGTCAACAATTGCACTGCCAGGTTTCATGCGCTTAACCATGTCACGAGTGATTAACTTTGGCGCTGCAGCACCTGGAACTAATACACCGCCAATAACAAGGTCTGCTTCTAATACGTGACGCTCAATAGCATCAGCTGTTGAGTAAATAGCTTTAACCGCTGAACCAAATTGAACATTTAGGCGACGTAATGCATCGATACTGCGATCCAAAACAACAACATCAGCACCCATACCAACAGCCATTTGTGCTGCGTTTGTACCAACCATACCGCCACCAATGATGACCACTTTAGCTGGCTCAACACCCGGAACACCACCAAGCAACATACCACGGCCGCCTAATGATTTTTCAAGTGCGCGTGCGCCTGCTTGGATTGACATGCGGCCAGCAACTTCTGACATTGGGGCAAGTAATGGTAATCCGCCGCGATCATCAGTGACTGTTTCGTAAGCAATACAAACAGCGCCACTGGTGATTAATTCTTCAGTTTGTGGCAAATCTGGTGCAAGGTGCAAGTAAGTGAATAAAATCTGGTCGTGACGTAACATTGCACGTTCAACTGCTTGTGGCTCTTTAACTTTTACAATCATGTCTGATTTAGCAAACACTTCAGCTGCTGTAGCTAAAATCGAGGCGCCCGCATCAATATAGTCTTGATCGGTAAAACCAATACCCACACCCGCATCTGATTGAACATAAACAACGTGACCTTTTATGGTTAATTCACGTACGCTTGAAGGGACCATGCCTACACGGTATTCGTGGTTTTTGATTTCTGTTGGAACACCAATAATCATTATTTGAGCCTCGATTGACATAAAAAACCCCACTTCAAGTGGGTATAGTTGTTATTAATTGTGACCTGAACGTGCTTATTTCAGGTGACTCTAGTATAGTGCTGCTTTAGCAGATTATGTTGCTGAATTTCGATAATTAATAGACAGAAGTATTGTTTTAAGGACAAAACAAGGTTGAATATATGGTAAATAGTAAAAGCTTTTCAGTGAAAGATTTGGACCGTATTGATCGTAATATCTTAAATGAACTTCAACAGGACGGTCGCATTTCAAATGTTGAACTATCTAAACGAGTTGGCTTAAGTCCTACACCATGTTTGGAAAGAGTTAAAAGGCTTGAAAAACAAGGTTTTATTAGTGGTTACACCGCGTTGGTTAATCCGCATTTTCTCGGTGCTTCTTTATTAGTCTTTGTTGAGATCACTCTAAATCGCGACACGCCAGACATTTTTGACCGCTTTAACCGTGCAGTTCAATTGCTTGATGATATCCAAGAATGCCATTTAGTCTCTGGTGATTTTGACTACCTATTAAAGACCAGAGTGTCAGATATGTCTGCATATCGACGATTATTAGGTGAAACCTTGCTGAAACTACCCTCTATTTCAGACACTCGTACTTATGTAGTAATGGAAGAGGTTAAACAAACCAACAAGGTTGCGTTATATAACCTAGGCTAACCCCGCGAGATTTATCTCTTATCCAGTTTTTGCAGCCAGAATGATGAATTATAGATGACTGTCGTTGCCTATGTTCATCTTTTTCGTTAATCAAACATTTTTTGTATATAAAATCATCATCTTGATTAGCTTCATCCATGCTTTTATGTTTCTTGATTAATTCGACATAACAATCGATTGAGCTTGGTTAATTCAAGGTGCATAATCACTGCAAATACAGTGATATTCTGTTATCTTAACCCTTATTTTTCACTTTTTATGGATGCTTTCGTTTGACTCAGGAAAATAGTCTTAAAACACTCAGTGGCCTACAACGGCTGCTTGAAGGTGGCCTTATATTATGTTGCATGGTTGCAACGTATATTTTATTGGCATTGTCCAGTTTCAATCCAAGTGACCCTGGCTGGAGTCAGTCGCATTTCCAAGGTGAAATTCATAACTGGACTGGTGCTGTAGGTGCTTGGACAGCAGATGTGCTGTTTTATTTCTTTGGTTTTATCGCTTTTTTAATTCCCATGATGATAGCCACAACAGGCTGGTTTATTTTTAATCGCGCGCATCGAGTGTTCGAAATCGATTATTTTTCTGTTGGTCTAAGAATTATCGGCTTTATTCTGATGTTGCTGGCGTTAGCTGCACTGGTCAGTATGAATGCCGACAATATGTTTGTGTTTTCAGCTGGTGGCGTTGCTGGTGACGTTATTGGTCAGGCCATGTTGCCTTATTTTAATAAGCTCGGCACCACATTACTATTAATGTGTTTTATTGGTGCAGGCTTCACCTTAGCGACAGGTGTGAGTTGGTTAACCATTATTGAGTTAACGGGTTTAGGTTCTATCTGGTTAGCCAAAAAAATATGGACATTACCTCGAGTATTTAAACGTGAACGTGAGACCGAAGATACCAAAGGTTTTATGTCATTAGTGGATAAGTTTACCCAGCGCCGTAATGAAATTGATCTTCAAAATGAGCCCTCGCTGGATAAGCAGAGCAAAACGGCAGTCGAAATACCAATTCATACCAAGCCAACCATAGAGACGCCACCTATTGTTGAGAAAAAACGCAGTTTCTTTAGTCGCAAGGCTAAACCTGTTGAAGATATTATCGTCTCAGACATTGATGACGATGAACTTGATATAGATGATCGCCAAGAGCCGTCGATGCAACTCGATAATGACGACACATCTTTTGCACCTTGGGTTGCGACAAAAGATGATGTCGATTTTGATATTGATGACGACAATGATGGCGTTAATGATAGCCCTGCAATTAATAATCTCGATATCGCAGATGAGCCTTTTGAAGAAGCATTTAATAAGCCTCATTCAACAGGGGCATTAGTTGCACAGCAAAAGCCGAAAAAAGATGTCCGAATTGTTGATGGTGTTGTGGTAATTGATGGCCAAAACCCTCAACAAGCTCGTCAAAAAATGGATCCGCTACCGAGTATTACATTGCTTGATGTTCCTGATCGTAAGAAAAATCCCATCAGTGAAGCTGAATTGCAGCAAGTCGCTCGATTGGTTGAAACAAAGCTGGCTGACTTTAATATTATCGCCAATGTAGTAGGGGTATATCCTGGACCTGTGATTACTCGTTTTGAGCTTGAATTAGCTCCAGGGGTTAAAGCGTCTAAAATCACCAATTTATCGAAAGATTTAGCCCGTTCATTATTATCTGAAAACGTGCGTGTGGTTGAAGTCATTCCTGGTAAAGCTTATGTAGGCTTAGAATTACCGAACAAGTTCCGTGAAACAGTGTTTATGCGCGATGTACTCGATTCTGCTGCGTTTAAAGACAGCAAGTCGACATTGTCTATGGTGTTAGGACAAGATATTGCCGGTGAGCCAGTGGTCGTTGATTTAGGTAAAATGCCGCATTTATTAGTTGCTGGTACAACGGGATCAGGTAAATCGGTCGGTGTGAATGCCATGATCACCAGTTTGTTGTATAAATCGGGCCCAGATGATGTCCGCTTTATTATGATTGACCCTAAGATGCTCGAATTGTCGGTGTATGAAGGTATTCCACATTTATTGTGTGAAGTGGTTACCGACATGAAAGAGGCGGCTAATGCACTGCGCTGGTGTGTGGGTGAAATGGAACGTCGATATAAATTAATGTCGGCATTAGGTGTACGTAACCTTAAAGGCTATAACTTTAAAATTAAAGAAGCCGCCGCCAAAGGGGAGTACATTCCAGATCCATTATGGAAGTCGTCAGAAAGCATGTTAGACGATGCGCCACCATTAGAAAAACTGCCCTCTATTGTTGTGGTCGTCGATGAATTTGCTGACATGATCATGATTGTCGGTAAGAAAGTTGAAGAACTTATTGCTCGTATCGCGCAAAAAGCACGTGCGGCAGGTATCCACTTAATATTAGCGACACAGCGTCCATCGGTTGATGTGATCACAGGCTTGATTAAAGCTAACATTCCAACCCGTATTGCGTTCCAAGTGTCGTCACGAATTGACTCACGTACCATTCTTGATCAGCAAGGCGCAGAAACCTTGTTAGGCATGGGTGATATGTTGTATTTACCTCCTGGAACTGGTTTGCCAAATCGTGTTCATGGTGCGTTTATTGATGATCATGAAGTGCATAAAGTCGTAGCCGATTGGTGTGCTCGTGGTAAGCCACAATATATTGAAGAAATTCTTAATGGTGCTACCGATGGTGAACAAGTACTGTTACCCGGTGAAACCTCCGATAGTGAAGAAGAGTTGGATGCGTTATATGATGACGCGGTAGCATTTGTTACCGAAACTCGCCGCGGCTCAATTTCTAGCGTACAACGTAAATTTAAAATTGGTTACAATCGCGCCGCCCGCATTATTGAAATGATGGAAAGCCAAGGTATTGTGACAGCCCAAGGCCACAACGGTAATCGTGAAGTGTTGGCTCCGCCACCACCGAGAACATAATAGGAA
>NZ_PJAP01000442.1:0-4777 GCF_002836795.1 Shewanella sp. 11B5
AATCAATCACTCGACGGATCATCTGCCCCGTCAAATCTTGGAAGTCTTGCGCCATCAAAATTTCATTTAATAACTCGCGAAGACGATTAGAATCATTTTCACTATGTAGCATAAACTGCTGAACATCATGACAAAGCGACTTAAACTCACCCATTTCAATGTCACGACGCATCAATTTATCCCACATTGGCGTCACTGATTGTATATTGCTAATGATGGTATCGGCCAAAGGCAGACATTCTTCAACTGCATCCATAGTTTTATTTGCAGCTTGTTCTGTCATGTCGATAACATAGTTCAATCTTTCTTTAGCATCTGGTATTTCAGTATTAGCTAATTCAGATAAACGGTTATCAACTTGAAAATCTTTTAGTGCGCTATGGAGTTGTCGAGTTAGCTTACCGACTTCTTCAAAAAGCTCACGCTGCAATGGCGTAGCAAGCTCTCTGATCATTTCATCGGCTTTATCTTGTTGACCCAAGGTAAGCAATTCAACAAGTTCTTGGGCCTGTTCGAGGGTGATTAACCCCGATATTGATGCCTGCATGACTTATCCTTGCTTATGCGAGTCGTTCAAAGATTTTATCTAATTTTTCTTTTAACGTAGCTGCGGTAAAAGGTTTTACTACATAACCATTTACACCGGCTTGCGCGGCAGCAATAATCTGTTCACGCTTAGCTTCTGCAGTTACCATTAGCACAGGTAAATGCTTTAACGAATCATCTGCACGGATTGCTCTAAGTAAGTCAATACCTTGCATTCCAGGCATATTCCAGTCTGTTACCACAAAATCAAAATCGCCTTTTTGTAACATAGGTAGGGCTGTTGAGCCATCATCTGCTTCTTGGGTATTATTAAATCCCAAATCTCGCAACAAGTTCTTAATGATACGCCTCATTGTTGAAAAATCGTCAACAATAAGAATCTTCATATTCTTGTCCAAGGTTTCCTCCGGTGAGCTGACACTCGTTTGCTCTAGATAAGTTATTATTCTTGTGTCCAATGCTTGAGCTTCGCTTTTAATCTGAGCATTGCCTGACTTAATATCTGGCTTACTCGCGATTCGCTAACTTCAAGGATGGCACCGATTTCTTTTAAATTTAATGCTTCGTCGTAATATAACGACAACACTAATGCATCTCTTTCTGGCAATGTCTTAATTGCTTCAACCAATGCAGATTGGAATTGAATTTCAGCAAGCGAGTCAAAGGTTTCATCTGGTGATTCGTTATCTGTGATTAACACATCTTGCGAAACACCAAGATCTTCTATGCCTATGATTTTACCAACAGAAACATCATTTAAGATATGATGGTACTCATCGAGCGACATATCAAGTTTTTCAGCAATTTCTGTATCGTTGGCATCTCTTCCAAGCAGTTGCCCCAATTCATCAATTGCATGTGCTACTAGACGATTATTACGATGAACTGAGCGCGGAACCCAGTCACCACGGCGAATTTCATCAATCATTGCACCACGAATTCTGATGCCAGCAAAGGTTTCAAACTTAGCCCCTTTACTGTTATCAAATTTAGAAGAGGCCTCAAGTAAACCCATCATCCCTGCTTGTAATAAATCATCAAGTTGCACCGATGCTGGTAATCTTGCCAGCATATGATGAGCAATTCTTTTTACCAACGGTGCATACTGTTCAACAATAGACGTTTTGTTATCGAACTGAGTATACGCTGCGGCTTTATTCACTCGTTCTTCCTTCTTGTATCGGCTTACGTTGTACAAGACGTTCAACAAAAAATTCTAAATGACCACCAGGCTGTTGTGGAACTGGCCAAGTCATAATTTTGTTGGCTAATCCATGATAAGCAATAGCTGAAGGAGACTTAGGATACGCTTCAACAACTAACTTTTGCTTACGAACAGCTTTACGTAAATTTTCATCAAATGGTATTGTTGCCACTAATTCTAAAGCAACATCTAAAAATCTATCAGTCACTTTACTGAGTTTAGCAAATAATTCCATACCTTCTCGAAGACTACGAACCATATTTGCCACAATTTTGAAGTGGAACACACCATGTTCACGACTTAATATTTTAATTAGCGCATAAGCATCAGTAATTGATGTTGGTTCGTCGCAAACGACTATCAATACATCCTGTGATGCACGAGAAAAACTCAGCACCATGTCTGAAATACCCGCGGCAGTGTCTACAATTAAAATGTCGAACTGAGTACGCATTTCACTAAATGCACGGATAAGTCCAGCGTGTTGCGCTGGCGATAACTCAACCATCGCTTGAGAACCCGATGTGGCAGGAACAATACCAATACCTTTAGGTCCGCGTACAATGATGTCATCTAATTCGGCATCTCCAGACAAAACATGAGATAAATTTTTCTCAGCACGTATCCCAAGCATGACATCGACGTTGGCTAAACCTAAATCGGCATCAAGCACTAATACGCGTTTGCCTTTTTCAGCTAGTGCTACCGCAGTATTAATTGACACACTGGTTTTGCCCACTCCGCCTTTACCACCGGATACGGCAATTACTTTAACTTTATCGTTATTTGGTTGATTCATCATACGTAAACCACTTGCTTGATCCCGAGTCATATCTTTACTCAAATGCATAGGCTGTGTCATTAGACCACACTGTGTCTTGTGACGATTGTTGTTCTGTTTCATTTAACGCCGCGAGAGCCTTCTTAGCCAACTCTAACGTATCTGCCACTTTCATGTCCTCAGGAACACGTTGACCGTCAGTAACATAGCTCAATGGTAACTCATTTTGAATCAATACGCTCAATGCACCTGCAATTGATATCGATTCATCTAACTTTGTTAAAATCGCACCGGCTAATGGAATTCGTTTAAAATGTTCTACAGCATCTTGTAACACACGACGTTGGCCAGTCGCTGATAAGACTAAGTAGCTCCGTATTGGGATCCTACTATTTGCTGTTAAATTGTCTAATTGCTGATATAAGCGCATATCACGCTGCCCCATACCTGCCGTATCAATTAATACTAACTTACGATTTCTAAATTGATATAAAATTTGTTCTAATTCGGTTAAATCATGTGCTTGCTTAACCGGACAGCCCATTATTTTGCCATAAGTCGCTAATTGCTCATAGGCACCAATACGATAATGGTCAGTGGTAATCAATGCTACCTGCTCTGGGCCATGATGGGCGGCAAATCGAGCGGCTATCTTAGCTAAAGAAGTTGTTTTACCGACACCAGTTGGACCAACAAACGCCACAACACCACCGCGTTTGACAATGTCATCGCCTTGATTATCGAGTAAATTGGCTAAACTTTGTGGTAAAGCTCTTACTAAATCTGCTGGGGTGTAGTGTTGACTTAACCCAGCTAGTTTAGCAGCAACTGCTGGAGAAAACTCTGCTGCAATCAATTTACTTTCTAACATTGCGCCGACAGGATCGGTACGCTTTTTTTGGTCTTTCATCAACGATGAAACTTGATGGGTCAATAAGTTACGCAATGAAGCCATTTCTTCGCGCAGTGCATCCATATCAGCAGATTGATTTTTATTGGTTTTTTTAACTTGCTCTGGTGCCGCTTGCGATTGAAAAGTTGATGCTGGTTTAGCAGATTTTGCCCCTTGTAATTGGCGGGCCCATTCTGGTAAATCTGGTTCATCTTGGCTCACAGACATTTGTTGTGTCATGCGATTATGTTGTTTTTGGAGTAATGCTTGTAAAGAATCAGCCTCAGGAGGTGGGTTCACCTTTGATTGGGCTTTCATGGCAGGCTTAGTGCCTAATGACACTCGATCGTCACTGACATCCATAAAACCAGTTGTCGGCGCTTGTGATGCGATGGCAGCTTTAGGTTCATCATAATCTACAGCAGCGACAATTTCGATTCCGCCAGTGACTTTTTTATTTGACATAATGACAGCGTCAGAACCCAAGGTTTCTTTTACTTGAGCTAATGCCGCGCGCATATCTTTGGCAAAAAATCGTTTAATTTTCACTTATGCACCTCTATAAACTGACGTTATCACTATTGGCCTACTGCAGAAACAATTCTAATTTGTTTCTCGTCTGGGATTTCTTGATAAGAAATCACTCGTAAATTTGGAATAGTGTATTTAACAAATCTTGACAGCGTTGACCTAAGCATACCCGATGTCAATAAAATGGCTGGTTGCCCTACCATTTCTTGCTTCTGTGCAGCGTCTAATAATGACTGCTGCATGCGTTCTGCGAGACCAGGTTCAATATTAGGTCCTTCACCGCCAGTCGCCTGCATAGACTTATGCAACATCTGTTCCAACTCTGGCGCCAATGTTATGACGGGAATTTCGAGTTCTGGTCCTGAGATTTCTTGCACTATCATACGTTTTAACGCTATACGTACTGCTGCCGTTAATACTTCTGTGTCATTGCTCTTAGTACCGTATTCTAACAATGTCTGCACAATGGTGCGTAAATCTCGTACCGATACCCCTTCATTAAGTAAGTTCTGCATCACTTTAACAACGGATCCCAGAGGCATAACATCTGGTACAAAGCCATCAACTAATTTAGGAGAGTTCTTGGCAAGCATATCCATTAACTGTTGTACTTCTTCATAACCTAATAGTTTGGCAGCATTATTACTCAGTAACTGGCTTATGTGAGTTGCTACAACCGTTGCAGTATCGACTACGGTATAACCTAATGTTTGTGCATGTTCACGTTGCTCTGGCGCTATCCACACCGCCTCTAAACCAAAAGCTGGGTCACGAGTTTCAATACCGTCTAGCTTACCGTAAACTTGGCCTGGATTAATCGCTA
>NZ_PJAP01000443.1:0-4769 GCF_002836795.1 Shewanella sp. 11B5
CTGCATGTATTTTTATCCTTTACCTTGGCTTGGTATGTGGGGAGTATTTCTATGAGCATGCAGAGCTAAATGAACAACTTGCATTAAGACAGTCAGAACAAATACAGAAAGATTTATTTAGAATGCGTCATGTTGTGGAATCATCTCTGTTGACGCAAGATTTAGAACGAATAGAGCAAGAGGTTGCTTTAGTCTCAACAGACCAAAACATGATGGTGTATGTAATACTTGATTCGGGTAGTGAAATTCAATTTGCCAATCATATTATTTGGCGAGAAAGTAATGCTACTAATGTGTTAGAGGGCTATTCGGCTGATTTACATAGAACGGTTATCACCAATAATAAACCTTTTTTAAAGGTGAATTTCGATCGTTTATCAATTCAGGCTTACTATCCCCTTAATGCAAATTCTCGTTACAGCTACTCGAATTCTGTAGAGCTAATTTATTTAGAATATGACATTGCCAATGTCTTGTCAGAAGCGGTTGATAGTCTGTTAAAGCGCTTTATCGAGATATGGGGAATTGGCGCTTTATTGTTGTCGTTATTCTGTGTCATGTTGCATTATTTACTGATAAGACCGTTAACTCAATTAAGCCAAGCCGCTAAAAATCTCGATTCTCCAGATTTCAATACTGATATTGTGTGCACATCGACCGAACTGGTTAACTTACGCGACTATTTGAATCAGGTTAATGGTCGGTTATCCCGCAGTAAAAAACGTCTAAATGATGCAGAGCAACGTTGGCTTTTTGCAGTTGAGGGCGCTCGTAATGGTATTTGGGATTGGTGTATTGCTACTGGCGATGTGTTTGTTTCTGATCGATGGAAAGATATCTTAGGCTACCAACCTTATGAGCTAGATAATGACTATTCTGTCTGGGAGTCTCGTTTACATCGAGATGATAAGGCGCAGGTATTAAATACCTTACAGAATTACATTAATAACCAGCATGAATATTATGAAAGCGTGCATCGTTTACGTCATAAAGACGGTCGTTATATTTGGATTTTGGATCGTGGAAAAATAGTTGAGTGGGATGAACTTGGGCGTCCATTACGAATTATTGGCACCATAACAGATGTTTCTGGTGATGTTAAAAGCCAACAAATTACTCCTGATAAGCAGGGACATAGTGGCCTAACGGATTTAATAAATCGTGATGTATTAGCCGATCAGCTTTATGATTTACAGGTTCTTAGTCGCAAGACTGGTCAGTTTTCTGCGCTTCTTATGATCAATTTAGATAATTTTAAATTAATTAATGATGCTTTGGGTCACCAACTTGGCGATAGATTATTAATGCAGATAGCAGCCCGCTTATCTGGTACATTCTCTAGTGCTGGTTTGGTTGCTCGCCTTGGAGCAGATGAGTTCGTTATTCTAGCCAAAAATTTTGGCAATGAAATTGATCAAGCAAGTAAACGTGCATTAGCACTGGCTAGTGAAGTGAGGCAGTTAATTGGCCGCGGTTACACCATTTCAGAGCAAAATTTATCAATTTCAGCTCGGATTGGGTTAGTTGTTTTTGATGGTATTGAGTCATTAGAACCTCAAGTACTGTTGGCTCGTGCAGATAGCGCTATGGAGCAAGCAAAAGATAGTCGCTCTAATGGTTGTGCCATTTACCAACCTGAATTAGATCAAAATCAAGTTCAACCATTCAAATTACAAAACGAGCTGAAACTGGCTATCCAGAACAAGCAGATGTCATTGGTTTATCAACCCGTTGTTGATCAGGCTGGGCAGCTCAATAGCATTGAAGTACTAATGCGTTGGTATCACCCGCAGTACGGATATATTAATCCACGTAAGTTTATTGCGTCAGCTGAACTGTCTGACTGTATTTTTGAATTAGAGCTGTGGGCATTAGATCAAGTCTGTGAACTTATTCAAACACTTCAACAGGCAAACGCGACAGTGCCTTTAATGTCATTAAATGTATCTTCTCGTCACTTTCATCAAGATCACTTCGTAAACGTAGTAATGAATCGAATCAATGCAGCACATGTCTCAGCTACATTGTTTCAGTTCGAGTTATCTGAAGATGTATTCGTGGTCAATGCTAATGTTGCCAGAAACAAAATTGCTGAGTTCCAACGATTCGGTGTGAACATTGCGATGGATAATTTTGGTGGGGGATCTTGCGCAGTCCATTTATTACAAGGTATTCGTTTTTCACAAGTGAAGCTAGCTGCTGTCTATATTGAAGATATAGAATATAACCCTGAAACCTTTAACATTGTGAATGCCATTGTTGAGTTTGCTACTAAGTTAAACTTTCCTGTAGTGGCTAAACAAGTTGAGAATAAGCAGCAACTTAATTTACTGACCCATGCAAAATGTACTTGGTTTCAAGGCTATATTATCAGTCGACCACTAGCTCATGACGACATTATTCAATTAATTAAGACACAGCTATCTTTGAGTGTTGTGCCATAAAGTCAATGGTATGAGACAGGGCGATATTACGCATAGTATCTTTCTCGATGAATACTTCGTGATATGCGCCTTCAATGATCACTTTATGACAATGAGTGCTTAGTGCTTGGTTTTGCGCCTCATTACAGACAATCGTGTCTTTTTCAGCTTGCAAAATTAGTATCGGAGTTTGGCTGTGTTTAGCGTAGTCGATGCATTTCTCCGCTGCATCCATTGCCTCTAGTAACCAATGGTTAGTCGGTGAGCCTAACTGTGCTTTAGTGGTTTCTTCGAAGATGTTGCGATAGTGCTTATAACGTTTTTGGCTATGAGTCAGTCGGTTGCGTTTAAAGCTGTCGGGTTTGTAATGGGTTCCCCCTATTACAAATGTGCTGTGTACTTTATTTGCTTCCAGACGATTATTATCGAGCTTTTGTGCTAGCCAACGAATGATAGGTTTTGTAAACGGTAATCGAATACCAAACATGGGCGCTGAGAATACGGCTGCAGTAAATGTATTTGGGTGTTGATTAATATAATCGCTGGCAATGGTGCATCCCATTGAGTGAGCGATGATAAATAGCTCATCATGCTGTTGTTGGCTAACTATCTGATTAATAAATTGAGTTAAGTCTTCGGTATAATCAGTAAAGCTAGCAACATAACCTTGATGCGGATTATGTGTGAGCCGGTCTGATAATCCTTGTCCTCGATGATCTAAAGCGTAAACGCTAAATCCTTGTTGATATAAATCAAACATCAATTCTTGATATTTTATATAAGATTCTACTCTGCCATTGCTGATCACTATTGCTCGTTGACTATTAGGATGTTGGATCATCGCATAGGCAATATTTATACCGTCATCAGTACAAAAACTCGATTGGTGTACTTGTTGCCAAAAGTGTCTTTGCTCACTAGTATCGAGCTTTAATTCAGATGAAAATTTCATGTAATGCATAGTTATTAAGCCAGCTTGTTTATATCTAAAGTATGGTGAATTTGACGTATTTATCTATCTGATTATCCGGTACTTGCTTGTTTTATTGTCGCCTTTTGGCGAGCTATAAACTCATCGACCATTTGTTCTAGCACCGACATTGGAATAGAACCATTTTCTAAAATGGCATCATGAAACTTCCGAATATCAAAGTCTTTCCCTAATGATTTTTCAGCCTTAGCGCGTAACCGTTTTATGGTTAATTCACCAATTTTGTACGATAACGCTTGGCCTGGCCAAGAAATATAGCGATCTATTTCAGTAGTAACGTTGTGCATTGAAAGTGCTGTGTTACTTGCCATAAAATCTATCGCTTGTTGGCGGCTCCAACCTTTTGCATGCATGCCCGTATCGACGACTAAACGAGCCGCACGCCACATTTCGTAGGTTAAGCGGCCAAAGTTACTGTATGGATCTTGATAAAAGCCGGCTTCTAAGCCTAAATATTCTGAGTATAAGCCCCAGCCTTCACCAAATGCAGAGATATAACTGTAGCGTCTAAAATTGGGTAAGTCAGTGAGTTCTTTATTGAGTGATATCTGTAAATGGTGCCCTGGCACTGCTTCATGTAGGGTTAAGGCTTCAAGCTCGTATAGCGGTCGCTTATCTAAGGCGTAGGTGTTAACCCAATAATAGCCAGGCTCGTCGTCACGGTTTGAACCCGAGTAGCGCCCTGTAGTGTATTTAGGCGCAATTTCAGCAGGTACCGGTGCAATACCATAAGGTGTGCGCGGTAATTTGCCGAAATACTTAGGCAACATGGCATCTGCTTTTTTGGCAATAAATGCTGCTTCTTTAAGTAACTCATCAGCGGTTTTAGGGTAAAACTTTGGATCCGTGCGTAAAAACATTAAAAAATCAGCAAAACTGCCTTTAAAGCCAACATCTTTAATCACCTGTTCCATTTCTGATCTTATACGAGCAACTTCTTGCAATCCAAGTTGATGGACTTGTTCAGCTGTCATTGGCAGCGTGGTGTAATACTCAACTCTGTTTTGATAAAACGCCGCGCCATCTGGTAAAGCCGAAGCCGCGATGTCTATTCTTGCGTTGGGAATATATTCCTCAGTCATGAAATTATAAAACTGTTGGTACAGAGGAAGCACGATTTGTTCTACGGTTGTTCTGCCTTGTTGGGTCAGCGTATTTTTTTCTGTTGCGCTAAAATGATCAGGATAATGGGTAAACGGAGTAAAGTAGCCGCTGCTCTCAACTGGAACAATAAATGCGCTAATACTGTCTTCGAATCCATTAAGGGTGATTTTTGCCGGAGTAATACCGCTGGCTAAACCTTGTTTGAGCCAATATGTTTGTTGCGCGAAATAACGTGGTAATTGCTTAAGTTT
>NZ_PJAP01000444.1:0-4769 GCF_002836795.1 Shewanella sp. 11B5
TCACCTTCTCGAATAGAAGATGTTCTGAAGAAAGCTAATCAGGAAAACTCGATTTCTGACAAATGCTTAGTTTTACTGCTTTCTCATGAAGTAAAATTATCTTTCGCCTTCAATAGTTACCAGATTAGCGGAAAAACACTCAATTCTCCATTTTATGACTTTTTAGTTGAAGTTAAAAATACGTACTTCGCATCTTCTCCATTAGCTTTATACCGAGGGGGAATGAAAACTGTCGCACCAAGCTATTTTCAATTTTTGTGCTGGCTATACGGTAAAGACTATTGTTATTCCAAAGCGTTCTTTGATGATGAGGCGCTTGATGAGCTGAGTGGACAAGAGCGAGCTGGATTGTTTTGGGACTGTTTCGAGTCAATCTCACTTAAATTTTTATTGCTCGATAAGCATCAAAGGACAAATGAGTTAATACGTATTAGTTCTTCAACTGACGATTATGTCGGTCCACTTACAATAGGGGCTAAGAGCTTGGCTAATGGGTTGGATTTCATTAGCTCCTGGGTTAAATTTGAGTCACAAAGTCCAAAAGATTCTTATCGTTTGCATCACATTTTTTATGGATATCATTCGCACTGGGAAGATATTCTAAATTTAGCTAGTGATGAAGTAACAGGTAGCTCTGGCACAACAAAGCAGCTTATAAAATGGCTCGATTACTTTCGTTTTGATTGCATAAAGCTTTCGCTAATAAACACTGATTTAACCAAGGCATCTAAAGATGAGATTGGAGTGTGGGTTCGCGAGGTCGAAGGTTATTTAACCCATATATATGTCGGGTTTTCTTGGGACGAACTGAATAGTAACGAGTTTGAAATCTTCGAGAAAAAAAAGTTTAATGAATTATGTGCCGAGTTCAGTCATGTTCAAATGAGTAAATGGATTGAATGGTCAATACAAGATGATTTTACTAATATCCTAGGGCCTAAAAACAACTCATTTAAACAGTTAAGTGCATGTCATAGAAGATGGATCACAACCGAACACTTTGAGCTTTGGAAAACAATATTTTTAGAGCAGCTTGATGAACTAGCTATTGAAAATCAGTTATCAGTTCTTTCTTGTCGTCCACCTTATAATGAAGGTTACTATTCTGACTGTTTTCAATGGTGGAGTGAACGATTTAGGCTGCTAATACATGCAGATAATTTTCCAAAGCACTTAATTCCCTCTTGGACATCTATTGCCCTACAGAATGGGAGTAGCGAGCAAGCCCAGCCTTATGTCGATAAAAGCATTGGAATCTTGCGTGGAGAGCTATCGAAGTCAACATTAACAAGTGATGAAGTAAAAGCATGCCACAAGCATCTTAAAAGTTTGTTATTTGCTATTGATAAAATATCCACTCAAAAAGGGCTTCGCCATCGATTAATGTTGCAACGCTTTTCAACAGAACCTTATTCTGACGAAAAACTATTGATGAACAGCGGTGCTCTTTATCAAGGTCACTTTTACGATTGGTATACCCCTTTCAATAATTTAGCTCGTGAATGGTTTTGTATATTACAAAACCATGATAAAGAAATTAGGCTAACGAGCGATGAAGAGTTTGAAACAGAGTTCTATACCGCATTTGCTCTTGAACTTTCTGAGTTTTTCTTGAGTCGACTTCGCCTTCGTAAAGGCGAAAAAGAGAAAGATGGAAAATACGATTCTAGTCAAGCAATGGAGCAATCCTCCACTTGGAGGCAAGGTTATTTAAAAGCCTTAGCTGAATTGGGTTTTGATCTAAAAGGTAAGGTTCATAAAACGGTGAATTTTACTAAAAAGTCTGATCCTGATGAGAGTGTTCGATCTATTGCCAATGAATGTTATAAGGCAGTCCGTCGACATGCTAAGAAAAGCCCATCAACTCAAGATATAAAGCGAAGCATCGTGGCAGCCGAATGGTGGCTACTTATGTGTCAGCGGCATGAACTCGGTCTTGAGGTAAAACATGAAGAGGCTCTTAAAACAAGGCGTAACTTAATGCGCCATCCATAAATTACCAATAATTTAAACCATCCAAACTTGGTGTACTGGAGCCTGATGCTCCTTTCGACGCTAGTCGTCCGCCATGTATCAGCTTTTCAGACCTGTATGTGCAGGTCTGCCAAGGAGAATACGTATGTCTATACAAAACAGTTCCGCCGAAAATTCCACGACTTTACTCGTCAACAATGTAGATGAGTTAGTCATTAATTGGCACATCACCGAAGCATGCAACTATAACTGTCGTTATTGTTTTGCTAAATGGGGCAAGCCAAACGAATTACACCGTTCACTTCCTGAGATTGAAACGTTTTTAGATAACTTATCTGAATATTTCATCAAAGGTTCACCACCCTTAAAGAATGAACTTGGTTACGAAAGTGTTCGTCTCAACTTTGCTGGCGGAGAACCAATGCTGCTCGGAAGTACCTTCTTTATAGCCCTGATGCTTGCGAAACAAAAAGGCTTTAAAACCTCCGTCATTACTAACGGGCATTATCTAATCAATAGCCGTCTGGAATTTCCTAAAAATGTGTTGGACATGGTTGGCATTAGTTTTGACAGCCAAGATTTAAACACGCGAATGAAAATAGGAAGAAGTGACAGAAAAGGCAACTCTTTAAGTGTTGAAGAATTAAAAACAGCTATAGGCAACTTAGTTAGTACTCAAAAAGACATCAAAACTAAGATAAACACTGTTGTGAATAGCTTAAATTGTGAAGAAGATTTTTCTGAACTGATTACAGAGCTAAAGCCCTCTAAATGGAAAGTCTTGCAAGTGATGCCATATGGTGATGACGAATTACTAATTTCAAGAAAGAAATTTGATAACTTTGTCGTAGCACATAGAGGCATGGGACTGCCGATTTTTGCAGAGTCAAACTCAACTATGACTGAATCATATTTGATGATAGACCCTAAAGGGCGTTTCTATCAGAACTCTTCGAATGGTACAGGCTATGTGTATAGCGAAAGTATCAACCTATGTGGCGTAGAAAATGCGCTCGTGCAGATCGAGTTTAACCCTATAGCCTTTTCATCTAGATATCGCAAAGTCGATGTTGATGTAGTTGAATTATAGGTGGCTGGTATGAAGTGTGTAATCAGCTTTGAAACAATGCTATCTCGTTCATTTGAATGTGGCGAGGCACAAGAATATCTGAAAGAGCGCCTTGGAGGTGGTGGTTACAATAAGTGTAATCGATGGGATACTTTAACAACGTGGGACGGATTAATTCCAAAAAAATGTGATTGCTGTGTGGGTGGGGATGGTGTTAACAAGAATATATATAACTCTGAGCAAGAAGCACTTTTGTATGCGGATGTTACTTTAAAAGAGGAGGGAATTCGCTTACGCGTTTATAAGTGTCCACATGGTTTTGGGTGGCACCGTACCAAAAAATTGTCTTAAATGATTAGTTCCAGTCATATTCTGATTTAAGATTAAAAAACTGTCTGTAGTGGTCAAGTTAAATTGGCCACTACAAGATAGTGGCTCAAGTTAACAATAATGAAAAGGCTTGATAATTATTGACATATAACGCGAGCTTCAGGTATAAATTCAACGTTCGACGTTTGCGTTACTTCGCCTGTGATGTCGTCAATACACAAGTATGCCACGGTTTGACCATCCTCGGTTATGAATTCTGCTGAATTGACACTCACACTAGATAGTAAGTCTTCTCCAGTTACATGAGTATTACCAGCCCACATCCAGTAACTCATATATATATCGAAGTCGTATTGTTGATGATGCCCGATTGTTGATATTTCAATAGGTGAATATTCGTCAAAGATTGAACTAGCATAGCAAGTCGTTTCAGTAGACCCATCTTCCACAGGAAAGCAATATGCTACAGGGGCTCCTGTAGTATTAGTTTCTCCTGTATCGAACGTGCCAGTCCCCTTATAAAATAAGTAACCGCTAGTCGGATATTCGTTTTCAGTAGGCTTCTCTAACCAAGAAATTACACCATCATCAAGAGGGCCCCCCCATGATCCCAGCCAATCGTTACCCGCAGCAATCCAATCATCGCGTACAAAAGGTTCTGGGAGTGTAATATCAGATATGTCGGTTGCTCTAATGGATGTATCGTCACCCAAAATAAAAGTTAGTTTTGAGAACTGTAAGACACTCCTCATGCTTGTTTTAGGTGAACGTTTGATCTGAAATACAAGTCTAAAAATTGGGGTTGAACTAATTTCGTTTTCGACAGTTACACAATTCCCGTCAGTGCAAGTTTTAACAATCTCAAATTCAATTATATGATCACCGATTGTTTCGATTCTAGATGAAGTCTCAACTGTAATAATTGGATCAGGTATTTCTTCTATAACGTTAGGATCTGATCCTCCGCCACAAGCTGATAATGTTATTGCAAACACCACTGTAATTATTTTTGATTTCATTCTAATTCCTTTTATTAATTGACTTCATTCCTAGAATGGAAGGCCTACATATATTAACTCGTTTTGTTGAAGTACCAAACAGCTACTAGTAAAACTTCGCTTTAAGTCATAAATGAGTGTGTTCTTGTGAGTCTGAATGTCATTCAGACTTAGGAGCCAATGTCCTCGGTTCACTCAAAGCAGCCTTTGAGTTATTGAATAATAATAAATTCTTTAATAAAGCGACTAATTTTATTGAAGTATATCAACATGAAATTGACTACCCGCTTTGGTGGTAAAGTGGTAAGTTGAATATGAAAATCGTTATTCTAGGACTTTAGGACGTGTCTAGTATTCCTAGGCCTTACCAGTTAACAGCGATAGCATAAGTAATGCAA
>NZ_PJAP01000445.1:0-4765 GCF_002836795.1 Shewanella sp. 11B5
GATTTAACTGAACCTGCACGCATGCCGCCGGCTTCGGTAATACCAAGATGTAACGGTTGACGAATTTGTTTAGCCAGCAGACGGTATGATGCGACAGCAAGGAAAACATCTGACGCTTTAACGCTGACTTTAAATTGATCAAAGTTCAAACGGTCCAAAATATCCACATGACGCATCGCTGATTCAAATAATGCTTCAGGTGTTGGTTCACGATATTTGTCCATTAAGTCTTTTTCAAGCGAGCCACCATTCACTCCGATACGGATGGGAATGTTTTTATCGCGCGCGCACTCAACCACACTACGAATGCGTTCTTCATTACCAATATTACCTGGGTTAATACGCAGGCAATCTGCACCGTATTCAGCGACTTTAAGCGCGATACGATAATCGAAATGAATATCGGCCACTAATGGCACATTGACAGACTGTTTGATAATTTTAAACGCTTCAGCATCATCCATGGTCGGCACTGAAACACGTACAATATCAGCGCCCACTTTTTCTAATGCTCGAATTTGAGCTACGGTGGCGGCAACATCGGTAGTTTTAGTATTCGTCATCGATTGGACGGCAATCGGCGCACCATCACCAATAGGCACATTGCCTACATAAATTCGGGTAGATGGTCTGCGAATAATTGGGGATTCGTTATACATGCAAATATGCTCTACTGCTGTTGCTAAAGCATTATGACGCTTTAGGCAGGGTTAATCTTGCAACTCGACCGTTGGCAAACTCAGCTAAACTGACGTTATTGCCATCGAGGCTGATGCTGGCTACTTGAGGCGCACCCAAAATCACTTTAAAAGGTTTTATTCCGCGAACTTCAATTCGTTGTGCCGCATTTTTCACGCCATCAACCATCACTTTGCCATTAGCATCGGTTACGTTAACCCAGCAGTCACCGGTGAGCTCAATGGTTAACACGCTCTCGGCACCTGCTAAACTAGTATCTGCTGTTGATGAAGATACAATGTTAGTACTTTCAACAACACTGCTAGCGGGTAATGACGGTGAAGCAGTCGCTGCATCTTGGGCCGTTTGAATCAGTTTGTCTTCGGCTTCTATTGCTGCCTGATTAGCCACATCTGTTGCACTAACATTGCCTTCGTTATCTAAACCATTACCACTGGATTGTACAGAGCCACTTCTAATGATCTGTTGCGGTTCAGGCATATTGCTTTCAGCTGCAATTTCTTCAACAGTAGGCTGTGATAAATCAATATTGGTTAGTAACGATGATTTTTGTACCCACCACAGCACTAACATGGCAATCAATACAGCAACAATAAGGTAGGTCACTAAATTAAGACGACTATTACGAGCTTGATGAGTCGTCTTACGTGAAAAACTTTGCATTGCAGGCGCAACAATTTCAGGCAACTGATGGCTTAAACATTGTTGAATTTGGTTAATATCGGCATTCACAACACGGGCATAATTTTTAATATAACCTCTAACGTATGTGGTAGAGGCAATATTAACAAATATGTCGTTTTCAAGATCATTGATAATCTTGGGACGTAAATGCAATTGGGTTGCTACGGTCTCAAGTGAGAGTCCCTTTGCTTCGCGAGCCGCTTTTAAAATGGCGCCAGCAGTAACAACATCCTTTAACAATGGCGCTTTTTCTGCGTCTTGTTCTACTTCGAATTCTTTAGTCATTAATTCAAGTTAGCTCTATAATTTTTGGCTTGTGGAGATGCAGGAAACTTCGCAATGAGTAAAATGCCAAATCGTTTTACGGCCTCTATATCATTTGCCGCCCGCTCAATCTTAATCCCTAAGGCTAAACTTTCTGCTGATTCGCTAGCAACTCGATGGTATCTTGCGAGTTGTTCGCGCGCATTGCCGTAGTCAGCATCTTCCATGGCTAACTCGGTTAACTCTAATAACGTTACTTTACGTCTTTGATCATACTTTAACGCCATATTAAAATACTGTCGCGCTTTTTCTTTATCACCGGCTTTACGGCTGCATACGCCTAAGTTTTCATAACTCGATGCGGTACGGGTATATTTAGGTGTTTCAATCGCCGCAAGAAACATTTTCTCAGACTCAGCAAAATTATTTTGCTGACATAAAAACACCCCAAAATTATTCCGTGCATCACCAGTAACATCACTCAAGCTAATGGCTTTTTTATATGACTCTTCTGTTCGCTCTATATCACCAACAGTTTGATAATAATAAGCCATTGCCATATGAACTTCACTGATATTCGGCGCATATTCAACAGCTTTATTTAAATTATACTTGGCTTGTTCGCTATTACCACGATTTAGATAAGTTAACCCAAGTTGCATTCGTTCTCTAGCGGCCCCCTGCTTATCAAACCGACGCTCTGCTACAGGGGTATCAGTACCGCTGTAAGTGCGCTCAGTCACACAAGCAGTGACAGATAAAGCCACTAATGTAATTAGACCAACCTTTTGCATTCCGTGCTTCATTTATAAGCCTATTATCTATGCAAACAACGAGTTATTCCATTGTGACTGAAATCTGATTCTGTTGCATTTGTTTTTTTGCTAAACGCTTTGTTCTATCACGAATATCACCGGCTAATTGGCCACAAGCAGCATCAATATCATCACCACGGGTTTTACGCACTATCACTGTTAAGCCATGTTCCATCAACACTTTAGAAAAACGATCTATGCGTGAGTTAGATGAACGACCGTAAGGAGAACCAGGATACGGGTTAAACGGGATTAAGTTAATCTTACATGGAGTATCTTTCATTAGTATCGCGAGTTCATGCGCTTGGTCTGTGCTGTCATTAATATGATCAAGCATGACATATTCAACCGTCACGCGGCCGCGATTTGCATTAGACTTTTCTAAATAGCGACGAATGCCCGCTAAAAATTCTTGTAATGGATATTTTTTATTAACTGGAACCAACACATCGCGCAGTTCATCATTAGGTGCATGAATACTTACCGCTAGTGCGACGTCAATGGCGTCACCTAATTTATCAAGTGCAGGTACTACACCAGAAGTTGATAACGTCACTCGACGTTTAGATAAACTAAAACCAAAATCATCTAGCATAATATCCATCGCAGGGATCACGTTAGCAAGGTTAAGCAAAGGCTCACCCATACCCATCATCACTACGTTAGAAATTGGTCGATCGCCAGTATCTTTGTGGAAACCTAAAAATTGCGATACACGCCAAACTTGGCCAATAATTTCAGATACCGTTAAGTTACGATTAAAACCTTGTTGGCCCGTTGAGCAGAAAGTACATTCTAAAGCACAGCCGACTTGTGATGACACACACAAGGTCGCACGGTCTTCTTCAGGAATGTATACGGTTTCAACTTCTTGGCCTTGGCCAACATTGATAGCAAATTTAATAGTGCCATCATTCGACTTTTGAAAACTCGCAATTTCAGGCGCAACTATTTCACACTTTGCTGCAAGCTTGGTACGCAACACTTTGTTTATGTTGTTCATTTCTTCAAAGTCAGTAACACCAAAGTGATAAACCCACTTCATTAACTGATCGGCACGAAACGGTTTTTCGCCCATTTCACTGAACAACGCCCGTAGTCCTTTACGATCAAGATCTAATAAATTGATTTTCTTTACACTCATTCGCCTAACCTCAAAACACCAAAACCTGTAACAGGGCGGCGAATTATACAGTTAGCATCACGTTTTAGCCAGTATATCTGCATCTAGTGATATGTTAGTATTACTGTAGGCTATATGGCCTTCTACGAGGAAGTTTTTACCCACACTATGTTAACCCTTTTATTGATTGTTTCTTTTGCTATTTTGATTTCCTTTTTGTGTAGTATTTTTGAAGCTGTTCTCTTATCTGTTACTCCAAGTTATATCGCAACCCTGAAAGAAACTAACCCCTTTATTGCTGCGCAACTCGATAAGCAAAAGCAAAATATTGACTCTCCTTTAGTGTCTATCCTAACGCTAAATACCATCTCACATACCATGGGTGCTTCTGTTGCAGGCGCACAGGCGGCTATTGTGTTTGGTAGTCATATGCTCGGAGTATTCTCTGCAGTTCTGACTTTTTTAATTTTGTTCCTCTCAGAAATCATTCCTAAAACATTAGGGGCTAATCATTGGCGTAAATTGGCGCCATCGGTATCGGTTTGTTTATTCTGGATGGAAAAAATAACTATGCCTTTAATTTGGATGTCTCAAAAGGTTACCAATCTCTTAGGCAAAGGTAATAACGGTCAATACATTCGTCAAGAACTCAGCGCAATGAGTAAAATGGGTAAAGACAGTGGTGAGCTAAGTGAGCAAGAATCACAGATTTTAACCCAAATGTTATCGATGAAAGACATGCACGTCAGCGACATAATGACCCCCCGCACTGTGATATTTAAATTATCGACTCACATCACTCATGCGCAATTTACCGACCAATATTTGTCGAGTCCGTTTACTCGTTTTCCGATTTACCAAGGTGACCGAGACAATGTGATTGGTTATGTTAATCGTAATGACATTATTCTTCAGTCTCGCCAAACACCAGATACCGAAATTGGTACTCATTTAAAAACGCTACTTGCTGTCCCCTCTTCAGTAAGAGTATTGCCACTGTTTCAATTAATGATAAAACGTAATGCTAAAATGGCATTAGTGGTTGATGAATATGGCTCAAGTGAAGGGATAGTGACAATTGAAGACATCATCGAAACCTTAATTGGTTTAGAAATCGTTGATTCAAAGGATTTAGCTCCCAATATGCAAGCTCTGGCACGTAAGCTGTGGCAACGACGTA